>DATNCR010000050.1:0-6825 GCA_035607135.1 Nitrospiraceae bacterium | reverse complement strand
ACCAGTAGGCCCCGTCGGCAATTCCTTCGAAGAGGGGACAAGGCCGCTCAAACGTGACGTTATTCCAACCCATGTGCGGCACCTTCAACTCCAAATCTGCAGCAAATCGTCTGACGGTGCCGGGAATAATGCCGAGACCCTTGTGAGTCCCAAATTCCTCACTTTGCTCAAACAACAATTGGAGCCCCAAGCAGATTCCCAGAAATGGTTTCCCCGATTGAATCGCCGTGCGAATCGGTTCTGCCAATCCGTACCGTTCAATGTTGGCCATGCAATCTCCAAAGGCACCAACCCCGGGCAGTACGACATGACTCGCATTGCCAATCACGTGCGGATCACGCGTCACCACCGCCTGATGCCCCACCGCCTCGAAGGCTTTGGAGACACTGCGAAGATTGCCCATACCGTAGTCGATGATGGCGATCATGGATGCCTTCCGTCCAATGAGGAGGTAACAATACCTCAACCGGAATGATCCTGCCACTATCAATCTGAGCAAGTGCGCATGCGTGTTGAATATGCTGGGACCACACAGGGGGGGGCGGAAGCAACGTGAGCCTGCCAGCGTCACTAGTGGGCGAACACAAGCGAACTCTTCTCAGCATCTATTTTGGGGGAGCACCTCAAAACACAAAGAGCAGGCTCCTTTTCAGAAACCTGCCCCCATCAACCAATCTGTCTTTCCACCGTCCCTATTCGCTCTACAACATCCCCTTCGTCGATAGCACCTTTCCTGCCAAGCGCTCTTCCAACATCGTGGCTTGATCCAAAGCCTTGGCCAGAGCCTTGAAGATGGCTTCCATGATGTGGTGCGGGTTTCGGCCGTACATCAGATTGACGTGGAGATTCAAACCCCCGTGGGTCACGAAGGCCTGGAAGAAGTCTTCGAATAACCCGAGGTCGAAGGCTTTGATCTTCCGATCGGGCAACGCCACGTTGTAGACAAGATAGGGCCGGCCACTGAGATCCACCGTAACTTGCGCCAACGTCTCATCGAGCGGGGCTGAAGCAAATCCAAATCGCTTGATCCCAGCCTTTTCGCCCAATGCTTGATGCAAGGCTTTGCCCATCACGATGCCGACGTCCTCCACCGTGTGGTGCTCGTCAATATCAACGTCGCCCTTGGCTTTGACAGTGATGTCGAAGAAACCGTGCTTCGAAAGCAACTCCAGCATGTGGTCGAAGAAACGAACCCCGGTGTCGATCTTTCCCTGGCCGCTGCCATCCAACACCCATTCGACAGAGATATCTGTCTCTTTCGTCGCACGGTGAATCGACGACTGCCGGGGTGCTGATCCATTCTTCTTCATGAGAACCTGCTCTGGGCCGACTTGGCATGCGCGTCGAACCCTTCGATGTGGGCCAACCGAATGAGATGTTCTTTCACCTTGCTCAATTCCTCGCGCGTATAGTGCACGATATTGCTGACCTTGAGGTAGTCATGGACGGAGAGCGCCGAAAAGAAGCGCGCCGTCCCGCCGGTTGGCAAGACATGATTCGGGCCTGCAACATAGTCTGCAACCGATGGGGGAGTGTACCGCCCCAAGAACAGTGCCCCCGCGTGACGGATTTTTTCGAGATAGTCAAACGGTTCATCGACCGAGAGGGTCAAATGTTCCGGAGCAATCTCGTTGGCCACATTAATAGCTTCGTCCATTGTAGTGACGACGAAGGCCACTGAATGGCGCGCGATGGACTTCGCCGCGATCTTTTCCCGTTGCAGCCCCTTCAACTGGCTGCCGATAAGGTGCACCACGTCCTTCGCCAACTGGGCCGATGTGGTGACGAGATAGACCTGCGCATCTTCGTCATGTTCCGCTTCGCAGAGAAGATCGGCTGCGACATGGGCCGGCTTGGCGTCGCCGTCTGCGACGACGAGCAGTTCGCTCGGGCCTGCCACCATGTCGATCCCAACCGTGCCGTAGAGGAGCCGCTTGGCCGTCGCGACATAAATATTGCCGGGACCCACGATTTTGTCGACGCGTTGGATCGTCTTTGTCCCATAGGCCATCGCTCCAACCGCTTGCACACCCCCGACGCGATAAATCTCCGTAACCCCGGCGATGTCGGCTGCCACCAGCAAATAAGGATTAATCGGGCCTTTTTGCGGCGGCGTGCACATGACCACACGGGAAACGCCCGCTACCTTGGCCGGAATCGCGCACATCAAAACCGACGAGGGATAGACGGCCTTACCACCCGGCACATACACTCCAACCGCATCGACCGGCGTGACCACCTGCCCCAGTGTGGCCTCATGGTCCTGGTACATCCAGGTCTTGATACGCTGGCGTTCGTGGAATGCCGTAATCCGCTGGGCCGCAAACCGGAGTGCGTCGCCCTCCTCTTTCCGGATGTGGAAGTAGGCCTCTTTGATCTCTTCGGGAGTGACGCGCAACTCCGTATCTTTCATAGAGACGCGGTCGAATTGTTTCGTATAGCGGAGGACGGCTTTATCACCGCCGCGTTCTACGGCTTGCAGGATCGACTTGACCGTCTTCTCCACGGCTGCTCCCTGCATGCGGGCACGCGACGCCACTTTTTTGAGTGCGGGGGAAAAGGCTCGCTCGGTGGAGACCACAATCTTCATGTGCGCGCCCGTCTGACCGTTCGACGTGCCCCACGCGAGGACGTGCGCGGAGCAGAAGTTCGAGACACAGTTGCTCTGCGGCTGACGGCCCTGAGCTTTGCGATCAGTTCCGTCACCACCGCGTACTTCAGCTTCAGACTCGCTCGATTGACGATCAATCGGGCCGTGGACTGCGCGATGCATTCCACTTCGACGAGGTCATGCGCCTTCAGCGTGCTGCCGGTCTCGACCAGATCCACGATCCGATCGGCCAAACCGACCAATGGCGCCAGTTCAATCGAGCCGTATAACTTGACGATTTCGACCGGCACCCCACGCTGGTTAAAAAACCGCTCGGTGATCTTCGGATATTTCGTCGCTACCCGAATCTTCGAGGACAGCCGGTCGCGTGAAACCTGCCCCTTGAGCGCAGCGACGGCGATTCTACACGCTCCGAATCGCAAATCCAATGGCTCATATACGTCGCTGTCCTGCTCCAACAAGACATCTTTTCCGACAATCCCGACATCTGCCGCACCATATTCGACATAGGTTGGCACATCGGTTGGCCGCACGATCAGAAAGGTCATTCCGATGGCGGGGCAGGGAAATACGAGCCGGCGACTTTCGGTAGCGAGACCGCCCAATGCATATCCCGCCCGGCGAAAGACGTCCAGCGCGAGATCCAGCATTTTTCCCTTCGACAGGGCAATCGTCAGCATGATGTCAGCACGTCTCGGCCGGAGCCGCCCCCTCTTTGTGACGGGTAATCGCCGCACCCAACCCCCGCAGCTTCTCTTCCATCCGTTCATAGCCACGATCCAGATGGTAGACCCGGAGAATCTCCGTCGTGCCTTCTGCCGCAAGACCAGCCAAGACCAGTCCTGCACTCGCACGAAGATCGGATGCCATCACCGGAGCTCCCGCTAACCTGGTCGGTCCGGTTACCACTGCCCGATTGCCTTCGACCTTAATGTCGGCACCCATCCGTCGCAACTCCTCAACGTGCATGAAACGGCTTTCGAATACCGTCTCCGTAATCACACTTGTGCCCTCAGCCGCCGTCATCAAGGCCACCATCTGCGCCTGCATGTCGGTGGGAAACCCGGGATACGGCAATGTTCGAATGTCGATCCCCTTGAGCCGCGATGCCGCATTCAAGTGAATCCGTTCCTTCTCCACCTCCATCTCGACGCCGGCCTCCCGTAGCTTCATCAGGAGGGCATCCAAATGGCTGGGGCAGCATCGATTGAGCGTGACGGCTCCCCGCGTAATGGCCCCAGCTACCAGATACGTGCCGGTTTCGATGCGATCTGGAATGACGTCGTGATCGCTTCCGTGCAACTCACGGACGCCTTCGATCGTGATGACATCCGACCCGGCGCCGACGATGCGAGCCCCTCGCTTCACGAGAAAGTTCGCGAGATCCGCAATCTCCGGTTCCTTCGCAGCATTTTCAATGACCGTGGTTCCCTGAGCGAGCGACGCAGCCATCATCAAGTTTTCTGTTCCGGTCACCGTTGGCGTGTCGCAATAGATTTGAGCACCCATCAGCCGCTTCGCTTTGGCGCGAATATACCCGTGTTCCATCGAAACTTCCGCACCCATTTTGGTAAGTCCGGCAAGATGGAGATTGACGGGCCGTGACCCAATCGCGCAGCCACCAGGCATCGACACCGTCGCTTCTCCCCATCGCGCCAATAATGGGCCTAACACGAGCACGGAGGCCCGCATGGTTTTCACTAGATCGTACGGCGCCTGGGTTGAAGTGATCACCTCGGCGTTAATGACTGCACGATTCCCCTCATGGTGAACCTTCGCACCCAAGATGCCCAATAATTTGCCCATGGTGACGACATCCACCACACGTGGTACGTTCGTAATGACGCACTCACCACCACCAAGAATGGTGGAAGCCAAGATCGGCAACGTGGCATTCTTCGCTCCGCTGATCTCGACTTCTCCTTGAAGCGGTACTCCACCGGTGAGAACAATACGATCCATCGTCTCTGCCCCTAGGTTCCTACTCGCTCTACAATCACCACACGCTCAAGACCTGCCGCATCGTAGACCAGCCGGTGAAACCTATACCCGGATATCTGGTCGACAATCCGGCGCATTGTACGAGCCTGGCCGGCACCAATTTCCATGATTAATGCCCCACCGGGAATCAGGTATCGACCGGCCTCCTGCAGCAACCGTTCATGCAACTCCGTTCCTTGAGGCCCTGCCACCAACGCACCCCGCGGTTCGAACAGCCGCACTTCAGGCTGAAGAAATGCCCAATCGGCCTCAGCAATATAGGGAGGGTTCGAGACGATAACGTCAATGCGTCCTTCCAGCCCCTGATTCGCAAACGACCCCAGCAAATCGCCTTCCAGCCATGTGATACGATCGGATACCGCATGGTGGGTGGCATTCCTTCTCGCGACATCGAGCGAGGGGTTCGAGAGATCACTGGCGATCACCCGTACACGAGGCCTCAGCCGCGCAATCGCCACCGCAATGCACCCTGATCCCGTGCAGACATCAACGACAGTGGCCTGCCGATCGAGGGGAATCCGCTGCACGACATACTCGACCAGCAACTCGGTCTCCGGCCTCGGGATCAGTACCGCCGGGGCCACCTCAAACTCCAACCCACAAAACTCCTGGGTCCCCAGAATATATTGTAAGGGCTCGCGACCAACCCGCCTCTCGATCAGCTCTCTCACCGCCGACCGCTCGACCTGTGACAACAGTCGATCTCGATCAGCGACCACATGGTGTGTAGCAAGACAGAGCACGTGCTCCACTATCCAAAACACTTCTTGCTCCGCGCTCTCGATACCAGCCCGTTCCAACATCCGTCGCGCCTCGGCGATCACCTCACCGAGTGTCGTATGACCTGCCGACTGCGGGATCGGGGCAACTGCATCCATCATTAAGCCGCTCCCACTTCTTGCTGACGCTGTGCCTTTAGAGCTTGAACGAATTCGTCCAGGTCGCCTTCAAGCACCTGTTCCAACTTATGCAAGGTCACACCCACGCGATGATCAGTGACGCGATTCTGCGGGAAGTTGTAGGTACGAATCTTCTCGCTTCGCTCACCCGTCCCCACCTGAGCCTTACGGTTCTGCGCGATTTCCGCTTCCTGCCTCTCCCGCTCCGCCTCGACGATTCTGGCCCGCAGGGTCCGCATCGCCTTATTGCGATTCTTCAGCTGCGACCGTTCGTCCTGACAACTCACTACCACACCGGTCGGAATATGGGTGATCCGCACCGCCGATTTTGTCGTATTGACGCTCTGGCCGCCGGCACCGGATGAGCAGAAGGTGTCGATCCTGAGGTCCATGGGATCGATCTGCACATCGACCTCGTCCACTTCGGGCATAACAGCAACGGTGACGGTCGAGGTATGAATCCGACCGCTCGCTTCGGTGACAGGGACACGCTGCACACGATGGACCCCGGCTTCGAACTTGAAATGGCTGTAGGCGCCCTTGCCTTCTATCAGCGCAACGACCCCCTTGTAGCCCCCACCCCCGGTTTCTGTCGCTTCGACCACATCAACTTTGAAGCCTTTGAGTTCAGCGTACCGGCTGTACATCCGGAACAACGCGCCGGCAAAGAGCGCCGCCTCATCACCGCCGGTCCCGGCACGGATTTCGAGAAGTAAGCTCTTCTCGTCTCGCGGGTCTTTGGGAATGAGCAGCTCTTGGGCCTGCTGCTCGATCTCATGCTGCTGGCGTTCGAGCGCGCTGCTCTCCTCCGTCGCCATCTTATACATCTCGACCCCTGCGCTGGGATCTGCAAGAATTTGCGCGGCTTCTTCCAGCTGCTTTGCGTTTTCTCGATAGGTGGCAAGCAACTTGGCCGCCGGTTCGATATCTGTCCGCTCCTTATTGACTTTGTGCAGCTGCGACGGCTGGCTCATCATAGACGGATCCATGAGCTGATTCGTCAACTCATCGTATCGGGCTGCCAACACTTCCCATTTTTTCAATAACGCAGCTTCCACGGCCCGTTTACCCCTGATTCGCTCTCGGCCTCGTGTATGTACAAAAACAAAGAGACCCTGCCCCTCAGCGAAGCAGGGTCCCTCGTATGGCCTCTTCTCAAGCTACTTGACTTTTTTCGCGTACTTTTTCTTGAACCGTTCAACGCGCCCTTCGGTATCAATGATCTTCTGCGTCCCCGTAAAAAACGGATGGCAGTTTGAACAAATATCGACATTGATATCGCCACCAGTCGATCGAGTCTTATATTTGTTGCCG
>DATNCR010000039.1:0-4365 GCA_035607135.1 Nitrospiraceae bacterium | reverse complement strand
ATCATGTGGGCCTCGCATTGGAGCAACATGGGTTGAGAACCGAGGCGCTCCAGATATGGGAGGATGTTCTTGGGCATACCAACGGGACCCCCGTCAACGAGCGGACCCTTCTCACTAAAATTCAACAGCGCGCCACCCAACTTCGTGCACAACTCATGGTCCAGGACCGCGGGGTCAACCCCGCACCAATTTCCATTTCCTCAGATATACAATCCTCAGTGGCCCAAGAGGCCCATTAAAATCGCAATCCCACAACATCGAATGCGGTCTACAATTTAAGTACCGGGCCATGGAGTTTCTCATCGACCTATTGTTCCTGTTCACTTCTTCTCTAGCATTTGTTTGGTTGGTGCTGATTCACGTATGATTGCGGCTTCCGTCTCCCTTGCAATTTTGCACTCGTTCTCGCAATTCCTCATGTGCGTTTCCTGCTTCTCGTAACAAGACCTCTTATCTTCTTGACTAATGGCTGCCTCAAGGCATTTTTTTAATTCCGCTTTAGAAATTGTGACACATTGCTCGCAAAGGCTCAGATCGATGACTTGCGCGTAAATAGGCGTTCCAAGCATGAGGAGTGGAAACAATGCGAGCGCCAATTTAAATTCCAGTTTGGTCACCCGGTGAGAATTCCGCTCTCTTTGGGCCATCATATATAATCCATAGCACGGTGGAGCTGGCTCGGCGACTAGGTCAAGACCTGTAGCGGGAAGGCCGTTGGTATGCGGTCGTTACTAGTTGGGGCATCTAAGTTACCAACGCAGGTTAATCAACGTACGCGGAAGAAATTGGAGTTCCAGTCGCCGGCGGCAATTCTGCAGGTTGCTGTTGCACGCACCGCCTGACGTTACGGGTGGCGTCATTAATATGTCGACTGGTCTAGACCTGTCTGGACTGACAACTTAATCCGGTACAATTCCCTGCGCTGACTGTCCGGGGGCTGTGTCATCGGTTGAGCGCTCTCCTGAACCGCTGTGCAATTGATCCAGCCAGTCGCTGACCTGACTTTGGGCAATCGGCCGCTCTATCTGCCGCCCGCTTCGCAGTCGCTCTTCGAGGATCCGTGCCCGCATATTTGGCGTCGTTGTCTGGTCAGGTACATCAGGTGGTCGCATGCTTCGCTTGGTAGCACCACCATGGGAATCTCTCGGCTTTGGGGGTATGAGTGTTTCCTGGCTTCCGCCAGAATGCGACCCCACAGATCCTGGGACGACTGCTGTCTGGGAATGTGCTGGCCCAGTGCCCACGACTGCGGAAAGTATGCCCATGAGGCTGAGTGTAATGAGCCTCCTGCACCCGGTCGTGGATTTCATCGGATCCCTCCACGGTTTCGAGACACGGATCTGAGGAATCTCCTTCCTGTACCTTTCGGCCTAACTTTTGTGCCCTGTCGAGTTGTAATTCATCTCATTATATTGATCAAACAAACCATACAAGTTGAGCTATTCATTCTGACTTGGAGGTGCGAGGGAACATCAATATGGTCGCACTTGTGCACCTTCTCTCTGTCGCTCTTCTGGCATTTTTCATGGATGCCGCTATTTATCTTATGCGCAAATCGTTTGCCAAAGATTGCGACGAGAGGGAGATGAGGGGGAATAGTCAATATTACATAGGCTTAGAGATTCTTGACCCATAGAAAAATAAGAGGGGGGTTATGCAGTCAAAGGACAGAATGTCTAGTGCTTTCTCCTAAAGAGATGAATTTCCATAAGGATGTAGTCGGTGACATTCTGCATTTGTCGGACAGCTTTTCCTAAGATCAGGAAGGTTGGTCCTTGGCATGATGATAGATAGAGGGAATTCCCCCGAGCCAAGAGCCATTTAACCAGGAGGAATTTCTTGGCTAAGGTTCTGGTGATTGAGGATGACGCAAACCTTCGAACGCTCATTGAAATGCTACTCAAGCGTCTCGGATATGAAGTGCTTCTCGCCGACAATGGATGGAAGGGGCTTGAGCTGTATCGCCGAGAACACCTCGATGTTATTGTCCTCGACCTTAAATTGCCTGGGATGGATGGGGTCGAAGTCCTGAAACAGATCCGAAGTTTGGATCTGCATCAGTTGGTGATCGTGGTGACGGTGGACGGTACCCCTAAGACAGAGCGGGAGGTCCGTGCACTGGGGGTGAGTGAGTTCATTGTAAAGGGGTCTTCGATACATTCGCTTGGGGATACGCTCAAGCGCCTTCTCAAAGCTCTCGCCCCAGTGATTTATACCCCTGCCTCCTGACCCGCAACAAATGCATTACCTTTCTTCTGTGGTAACTCCTCACAGCACATTCTTAATCTTTGGGGACCAAGGGGCTTCCCTAGATTCAAACATTCTGGCGGGGGCGTACAGGTTGCCTGTAGACCTGTGTTTACACGTATCGAACACAAGATATGTATATGACTAGGTCCAATCGCCGGATACTTGGGTCTGTGGCAGAAGCACAATGGTATCCGCGGATCATCTTGCCTTGGCCCTTGCAGTGGGGATCGTGCGGGGGACCCGATCTTGTGGTCAGAGCCATGACCTCAGCACGGCGTCCTAAACCGCAAAGAAGTTCGTTGCACAGGGCGGCACAAAAGGGGATCTTGCAATCATCACCCAGAGCATGCGCTTCCCTATGAGGGGCCCCCTCTGTCGAAGGGATTTCTAGCTGGTAAGGAGGAGGCCAGCGACATTCAGATTTCTGACGCCGACTTTTATCGGAACCACGATATCGCTTTTCACCGAAGCTTCTCTGTGAGGAAAGTGGACCTGCGTCGCACGTACCGGGGACAACGACTCAGGTATCTTTTATCTGCGACAACTGAGGAATTCGCAGCGCATCCACGCACAGATCAAGCACGGACAGCGAGCCGTGGTGATTGGATCAGGCTTTATTGGAAGGTTTATTGATTGGGAAGTACATCGTCGGAGGGCGTTACGGGCTCGCTGCTATGGGTTCGGGGAGGGGATGGTTTTCCGCTTTTGGTCGCCTTGTCCAGTCGTCTGGCTGCCGAGCTGGTCTTGAACGGATTGCAGTTCCTTCTTGAGGGTTTCCACTTCCGAAGCGTTTTTATTGACGCGATCCCTAAGTGCCTTAATTTCTGCCTCGCGTTTCGCCAGGGCCTCTGCCGTCGGAGGCGAAGTGTCGGATACACCCGCGCCGTCAGGCGCAGTATGTGCAATAGTGGCTACTGGGGCTTGTTGCAGCAGCTGATAATCGATGGCAAGAAACCGGTCGATCGACTTTCCACCTGGCGGAGAAACAACACCATCGGATCGTTGGGCGGCTTTCGGGGTGAACACAAGGATACGGCTTTTGAGACCATTATAATCGAGTCCGACCGATTGATAGTTGATATTGCGCACGTAGATGTTCGACCGAATCTTTGAATATCGATATTGAGACAGTGTCACGAATAGTTGGTTGTCATAGACGTACAGAGAGCCGGCAGTTGTTTCCGTGTATGAAAATTCCAGCGTGGAACCTTCATACAGAGTCAGGACACGATACTCGACCTGCTGATCTTGCGATGCGGTTCGTAACCCCTCCGCAAGCCGTGGAGCGAGGAACTGGATCTGCTCATCCGAGAAGGCGGGAACGGGAGCCGATGGACCCGCGAGTAACCTCTGCAACAGGCGATCCCCCTGATCCTGAACGTGGATGCCATTCAATACCTGGGCAAGCAGAGCTGGTTTCAAGTTGATGGGATGAGCCGCATGAATCGAGTGATCGGGAATTGTCTGAAGAGACACGGTTCCGCGCGGGTCTTCAAAAAGGATCTCGCCAGTCGGGGCGGTCGTGCCACAGGCCGTGCCGACTAGACAAAGCAGGGTCAGAACACATGAAGAGGTGCGAGACACGGTACATACGGAATGTCGGGGTGAGGGAGTCATAGATGAGAGAAAATCTACCACGGACAAGCGGCGAAGGCGAGACGAGTCATCACCAATCCAGCATTCCTCCGATAGCTGTTGCCCTCTGCTTCAGGAAAAATGATGATATAGCCGTGAGCCTGGCAAAAACTATCAGGTTCCTTTCACTCCATTATCCTGGGAGAGCCGTGGGACAATTCTAGGGGATGAGAATCCTGGGTCTACATGAAGCACAACCTGCCCTCCAACACCTTTAAACCGGAAACCGCCTCAAATCTCTAAACCTCTCGCTCTGAAAACGCTCCACACGCTCGAAAAATCATCCCCTGAACGCTGACATCTCGATTTCTCAAGGAATTTGGCTTATCCTATGCCCCGTTCACAGCCAAATCTTTATGATAGGCGCAAGGGCACCTCAGTAAAAATCCTCCGCAACAGGAGACAAGAATTGTGACCATATTAATAGTGGATGATTCGCGAGACGAGCAAGAACTGCTA
Source organism: Nitrospiraceae bacterium (assembly GCA_035607135.1). GTDB lineage: Bacteria > Nitrospirota > Nitrospiria > Nitrospirales > Nitrospiraceae > Palsa-1315. The sequence continues at coordinate 21 of DATNCR010000039.1, read as the reverse complement.
TCGACCAGACTTCGCGCAGCC
>DATNCR010000011.1:0-3150 GCA_035607135.1 Nitrospiraceae bacterium | reverse complement strand
CTATGAATTGATGCTGTCGGAATCGCAAGAACGCATGCTGATGGTGGCGCAGGCGGGCAAGGAAGATGAATGTATCCGGATCTGCAAGAAGTGGGATCTCGATGTGGCGGTGGTGGGACGGGTCACGGGTGACGGGATGTTACGCGTGAAGGACCAGGGCAAGGTGGTGGCAGAGATTCCGGCGAAGTCGCTCGCGGATGACGGGCCACGCTATGACCGTCCCTATTCGCCGCCGGGTTTCCAGGACATGCTGACCAACCTGAATTACGATGCGCTTCCCGATGTGAAGGATGCGAACGCGGTGCTGCTCTCGTTGCTGGAGTCACCGACGATTGCGAGTAAACGTTGGATCTATGAACAGTATGACCACATGGTGCGGACGAACACGATGGTCCGGCCCGGTTCTGATGCGGCGGTGGTTCGGATCAAGGGGACGAATAAGGCGCTTGCGATGACGGTGGACTGTAATAGCCGCTACTGCCTGCTGCATCCGTACGAAGGGGCTCGTCTCGCGGTGGCCGAAGCGGCGCGGAATCTGGTCTGCTCCGGTGCGGAGCCGATCGGGCTCACAGACTGTTTGAACTTTGGGAACCCCGAGCGGCCTGAGATCATGTGGCAGTTTGTGCTGGCGATCGAGGGGATGAAGGATGCCTGCGAGTACCTCAAAGTTCCCATCGTCAGTGGCAATGTGAGTTTCTACAATGAGACCAACGGGCTCTCGATTTATCCCACGCCGATGCTGGGGATGGTGGGTCTGATCGACTCAGCCGATAAGACGATGACGCAGTGGTTCAAACAGGATGGCGATACGATTCTCCTCCTGGGCAAGACGCGGGAGGACCTGGGCGGCAGTGAGTATCTGAAAGTGCTCCATCACCGGGAGCAGGGATCGCCACCGTTCCTGAGTCTAGAGACGGAGAAAACGCTTCATGACTTCGTTTTGACCATGATTCGTGAACGAGTGGTGCAATCTGCCCATGATTGCTCAGATGGTGGGTTGTCTGTCGCATTGGCCGAATGTTGTATTTCTGCCCCGGACATGAGACGAGGGGCTGTGATAAGATTACCTCTTGATGTCTTGCGACGCGATGCCCTCTTGTTCGGCGAGAGCCAATCACGGGTCGTCCTTTCGGTGAAGCCCGAGATGGCCGATCAGGTATTGAATCGGGCCTGGGACTCCGGTATTCCAGCGATGAAGATGGGGACGGTGGGAGGCGACCGTTTCATCATCGATGTGGATAAGGGGCAATGGAGCGAGGGCTGCCGCATCGACCTCCCGATCGATGAACTGTACAGTCGGTGGGCCCTTTCGATTGAGCGAACGCTGAATGAAGCATGAGGGGTTAGGCGTGAGGGATACCGTGTCATGAACCAGAATCAAGAAGTTCCTCCAACCTCCTCACCCAGTACCTCTCATCCCTTACCTATGGTTACTTCCGATAAGTTTCACGACGAATGTGCCGTTTTTGGGATTTACGGCCACAAGGAAGCGGCAAACCTCACCTATCTCGGGTTGTATGCACTGCAGCACCGCGGACAGGAAGCCTCCGGCATCGTCTCGGGCGATGGTGAGGAGTTTCATGTCCATAAGGGGAAGGGGCTTGTTGCAGATATCTATAATACCCGGGTGCTTCAGCAATTAACCGGCTCGATGGCCATCGGTCACAATCGCTACTCCACGGCCGGGGGGGGCGATCTCAAGAACGTCCAACCGCTCTCGGTCAACTTTGCGTTTGGGAATCTGGCGCTTGCCCATAACGGCAATCTCATCAATGCTCAAGTGCTGCGTCATGAACTCGAAGCGTACGGTGCGATTTTTCAATCCACCTCGGACAGCGAAGTCATCATCCATCTCATCGCCCATTCGCGGGCCGACACATTGCTGGCCCGCATCATCGATGCGTTAAGCCAGGTGCGCGGGGCGTTCTCGATCGTCTTGCAGACGGACGAAGGGATCATTGCGGTGCGCGACCCACATGGGTTCCGGCCACTCTGTCTTGGCCGGTTGGGTCATACCTATCTCGTGGCTTCGGAAACTTGCGCGTTCGATCTGCTGGGAGCTGACATTGTCCGTGAGATCGAGCCCGGCGAGTTGGTCGTACTGAACGACAAGGGCGTGACGAGTCACAGGCCGTTTGCGCCGGTCAATCCGGCCATGTGTGTCTTCGAGTATGTGTACTTTGCCAGGCCGGACAGCAAGATCTTTGGTGCCAACGCGGTCTATGCCACGCGCAAGGCGTTGGGCAGACAGCTGGCGAAGGAATCATCGGTGCCGGCGGATATCGTCATTCCCGTACCGGATTCCGGGGTGCCTGCCTCGCTCGGGTATGCCGAGGGGGCTGGAATTCCATTCGAACTCGGGCTGATCCGGAATCACTATGTCGGCCGTACCTTCATCGAACCGGAACAGTCGATTCGCCATTTCGGCGTCAAGGTGAAACTCAATGCCGTGCCTGAGGTGTTGGAGGGAAAGCGGGTGGTCGTGGTCGACGACTCGCTGGTGCGAGGCACGACGAGCCGTAAAATTGTGAAGATGATTCGCAATGCCGGAGCTAAAGAAGTGCATGTGCGCATCAGCTCGCCGCCGATCATTTCTCCCTGCTTCTACGGTATCGACACACCTACGAGGAAAGAACTGATTGCCTCCAGCCACACGACTGAAGAGATTCGGAAATACATTACAGCCGATAGCCTTGCCTATTTGAGTCTCGATGGCATGCTGAATGCTTCCCCCGGCAACCCGACTCAATATTGCAACGCTTGCTTTACCGAACGCTACCCCATTCCTCTTACTCGCGCTGAGGAATGGCAGCTTGGCCTCTTCGAACCATCCCTCTAGCGCAGGCTGCTGAAAAAGGGGGCGGGGTAGCTGGGACGATCCCCGTGCTCGCGCAGCGCGCGGCTTGAGAAAGCCCTCGTTGGACGCGCGCAATTGGGATCATCCCAGCCACCCCTTTGAGAGTAGTAAGTGATTGCTCGCCTGCGGCCGTTTTGTCCATCTACGTGTGATTCACTCTGCTAGTGCATTTTCTCAGCGGAGCTCTGCTGCCATTGCCCATGAAAAAATCTGCGTGGTAGGATAGCACGCTAAGAAGCGCTGCGTTCTGAGTACTGAGACGAAGCGATGAAATGGAGGCTACGATGAAACGG
>DATNCR010000344.1:0-2221 GCA_035607135.1 Nitrospiraceae bacterium | reverse complement strand
TGAGTTTATCATGACGCCCGCAACGAGTGAGAACCCTTACCATGGAGTGGAACGCATGAAGCACACACAGACCGACAAAACTGCGACATCAACGAATGCCACCAGAGTCGAACGGGACACTATGGGCGAGCTTGCGGTACCGGCTGCGGCCTATTATGGTGTGCAGACCGCCCGCGCCATCGAAAACTTTCCGATCAGCTCTTTGCGGTTCCCCCGCGCCATGATCCGCGCAATGGGGATGATCAAACGTGCTGCCGCAACCGTCAATCATTCGTTGGGCCTCCTCGATAAGAAATCAGCGGATGCGATCAACCAGGCCGCGACAGAAGTGGTTGAGGGCAAGCTCGACGCGGAATTCCCCGTGGACATTTTTCAAACCGGATCCGGGACCTCGACGAACATGAACACGAACGAGGTAATTTCCAATCGGGCCACTGAGTTGCTAGGCGGAGCGCGGGGCAGCAAGCTGGTGCATCCAAACGACCATGTCAATCTGGGCCAATCCAGCAACGACGTGATTCCCACTGCGATTCACATCGCCGCAGGAGAAATGATGCAGCAGCAGCTCATTCCTGCACTTACCTGCCTGCAGAAATCGCTCGCCCGCAAAGCCAAAGAGTTCGATACGGTCGTCAAGATCGGCCGCACCCATTTGCAGGATGCAACGCCGGTGCGATTGGGACAGGAATTCGGTGGGTATGCGAGGCAGATTGAATTAGGTATTCAACGCGTCAAGCGATCACAAGACGTGCTCAGTGAAGTCGCGCTCGGCGGTACCGCAGTCGGCACGGGGCTCAATTGCCATCCGAAGTTCTCAGCCAAGGTGCTGGCCATTATTTCAAAAGAGACCGGCTGCACATTTCTAGAAGCGAAAAATCACTTTGAAGCGCAGTCGACTCAGGATTCGTTGGTCGAAGCGAGCGGGGAGTTGAAGACCATCGCCGTGAGTCTCATGAAGATCGCCAATGACATTCGCTGGCTCGGCTCCGGCCCTCGCTGTGGGCTCGGGGAGATCAATCTGCCGGAAACACAGCCAGGTTCGTCTATCATGCCGGGAAAGGTAAATCCGGTCATTGCCGAATCGGTGACGATGGTCTGTGCCCAAGTGATTGGAAACGATGTCACAGTGACAGTAGGAGGGCAGGCCGCCAATTTTGAATTGATCGTCATGCTGCCGGTCATGGCCTATAACATATTACAATCCATTGAACTCCTCTCGACAGCGGCGACCAATTTCGCGGTCAAGTGTATCGACGGCATCAAAGCCAACGAGGAGCGTTGCAGGAGTTTGATCGAAGAGAGTCTCGCTATGTGTACCGCCTTGGCTCCGGAGATCGGATATGAGGCTGCCGCGAAACTCGCCAAAGATGCTTACAAGTCAGGCAAGACCGTGCGCCAGATGGCCAAGGAACAAAAAGTCCTGCCAGAAAAGCGGCTCACTGAATTGCTCGATCCCTGGCGCATGACCGAAGCGGGTGGACCTGTTGGAAGTGCTGGGGGGTAGAGACAGCGAGGCTAGTACAGCGCTCATTCGACGCATGCAGCGTGAGGTGGTGCAGGCTCCGACGAGCAGACGAATGATGTGTTGCTCATACTGTCCGCATCTCTTTCCAGAAGCGTATGGCCAGTCCTCTACTCGGCTATAGTTATTCCGTGATGGGATTAATAATTTCGCCGCTAGACCTCCCATTGTATCCTGCACATAGGAGGATCATTTTGCATTCAGCATGAATCTGAAATGATTCACCATATTCCCTCATTCTTCGTTCTCTAATCCCTCTATCCTTCCCGTAGAGTCATGTTTTCCTTACAAATCTCAATACTCGATATCAAACCCGATCAATTGCATGATGGGGAGCATTGGTTTGTATCTTGCATTTCGGCGAAGCCATTTTGCCTTTACGGCAAGGAGCGTGTCGGAAACAGCGAAGATGGGTGACGGTCTTTCAAAGAGAGAATTCGAAGTCCTGTCCTGGCTCCAGCAGGGAATGTCGAACAAGGAAATTGCGATCGCGCTCGATGTCAGTCCACGCACCGTTCAAAAGCATCTGCAGCGTATCTATTTGAATCTAGACGTCCATACACGAGCCGAGGCAATTGTTCGGATGCGGCGGGGTCTCAGAGACACTCAATGAGGGTGGTTGTATGGATAGAGCTTGAGAAGCAGATTACGTGTTTATTTGTACGCCATTTTGCACCTTGTTTATTATGAGTCAAACGG
>DATNCR010000282.1:0-3233 GCA_035607135.1 Nitrospiraceae bacterium | reverse complement strand
TTTTTCCTGATGACAGGGACGTTCATGCGGAGGCCTCCTTAAATACTTCTCTCGCCGCTCTGATTCCTGATTCAACGGCTCCTTCTATCCATGCGTGCTTCAGCGAGGTATGCTCCCCGGCAAAATGGATACGATCATGGCGTTTCCACACATTGTCGAAGAGCTCTTTTTCTTGATATGGCTCGAACAGCGCAAAGGCACCAAATGTATATTCATCTTCGGCCCAGCTATGACTCATTCCCCCCACGAGAAGCTTTTCGCATTCGTCTTGTTTCATGTTGTGCAGTTCCGCGACGCCACGTAAGGCAAATCGAATACGGTCTGATTCATTGAGTGGGCCCCACCGTAGGCTGTCGTCTCCCCATGTATAGCTGGCAAGCAGTAGCCCGCGATCTGAGTTGAGAGGGTTTTGGCAGGTTGCTGGATAATACGTCCAACGTATTGGTAGGTCGGTAATGCTGCGACCGCCGTATATCTGGTGATCTTTTTCCCAAAACCGCCGTGAGAATTCTAAGACTATTTTGGTGGCATTTTCATAGTGAAGGTTTCTGATCGCGTGAAGCCGCTCAGGTGGTAGGACGTGATGGCCAAATCGGACATGAGTCAGAGCCGAAAAAGGTGCAGCCAGAATGACATGATCAGCTGTTTCGTCAGGAAGGGGCAATTTTGTGAGGGTATGTTCCGACATAACCTGATACTCCTTCCCTGGCCGCACTCTGTGGATCTGCGTCACGCGTGCATGGTATCGGACCGAGTCAACAAGGCTCGTCTGGTTCGCAGACGTAGGAGTAATAAAGCTGCGTGGTAAGAGATCCATTCCGCCCAGTATCTGATATTTCGTCCCGGACCCCATCACCATATGGTCGCGGACTGCTTCTAGAAGTGAGGCACGGAACTCTGCTGCTCCAAACACAAACCCGATGAGGTCAATGTCACCATGTGTCAATTTCAGACCCTTCGGGATGTTGTCCCCGGTAATTGGGTTTCTGGAACCATGGACAAACGCATGGAGATACTCACCCCAGGAAATCTTGTCTAGCTGGATCCGTCGATCCTTGTCTTTGTAGAGTTGCGTGAGAGGGTTCAAGACCTTTTCTACAATGTCTTCGGCAGTTTTGTTGGGGGAGTAGGGCCGGCCAAAATTACACTTGCCTTTGAGATAGTCTGACCTGCGTCCTCGTTCTCCGTTGATGTACATGAAGGCTTTTGAATTGTTCTGGATGAACTCTGTCAGCTGCAAGCCAAACGATTTGCATAAATGCAGAGTCAGTTTATGTGGTGCAGGAATCCGCATGGCCCCAGCTTCGGCATAGAGACCGCTCGAAAACCCCTCCCTGAGCGTTCTCACCCTCCCACCCACTCGTTGGCTCGCTTCATAAAGCCGAACTTGTAGGCCTGCTCTCTGAAGCAGCCAGGCGGCAACTAAGCCTGCCATCCCAGCCCCAACAATGGCGACATGGCATTTGGTGCTCTTGTTGTAGCGTCCAAGGCCTTTTGTCAGCAGTTCCAAGCAGGATGTGGTGTGGTCACGCATGCAACATCTTCGGGTGTGGTTGTGTACCTCGAAAACGTCTTGTCACTGAGAAACAATCAGCGTCGGTCGCATCGACCGCCGATGTCTGGCCCCTACGCAAAGGGTTCCAGTTTGGACAAGACGGTGGGGAGAAATTCTGCAACTGTCGGATGAATATGCATTGCGCGCTGTATGACCGTATACGGCGCCTTCGCATACATGGCATCCAGCAACACGTGAACGATTTCATCGCCTCCGGTACCAAGGATCGCCGCGCTGAGAATCTGTTTTGTGTCAGCATCTACAGCGACTTTGATGAAGCCGTGAGTTTCTCCCTTCTCAACAGCCCGGCTCACTCGGCTCATCGGATGTTTCGTCGCGAGTGCAGCACGCCCGGACTTCCGTATTTCGGCGTCTGTCATGCCGCAGCGGCCTAGCGGCGGATCTGTAAACAACGCGTACGTCTGGATTCGGTCTGACACGCGGCGGTGGTCTCCGTTCAGGAGATTGTCCGCAACGATCTCGTAATCGTTGTACGACGTATGCGTAAAGGCGCCGCGGCCGTTGCAGTCACCCAGGGCCCAGACGCCGGGCACGTTCGTTTGCAGTTGATCGTCAACGATGATGTAGCCGCGTTCATCGGTCGCAACCCCGCCCCGGTCGAGACCCAGGTCGTGCGTGTTGGGCGTACGTCCCACCGCGAGAAGAACATGCGTACCTAAAACCTCCGGCGGACCTTCGTCGCATCGGACGCCGACGGCGATACGGCTGTCGTGCTTCGCCAATGCTATACATTTCGCATTCAACCGAATCTGTATCCCCTCTGCCTCTAAAATCTGGCGCACAGCTTCGGAAACATCTTCGTCTTCACGTCCAATCAGGCGCGATCCCATCTCGACGATCGTGACTTCGCTCCCGAAGCGGCGATACATCTGTCCGAATTCCAATCCGATATAACTTCCACCGACGATGACGAGATGCTCCGGCAAGAAGTCGACATCCATTATCGATGAGTTTGTGAGAAATGGGACATCCTGAATCCCCGGCATCGCGGGAACAGAGGCGCGTCCACCGACGTTGATGAAAATTTTGTCGGCTTGCAGGACTTCATCGCTGACCGTGACTGTGTGGGACGACTGAAAGCGGGCATGGCCTTGGATGACCGTACAGTTTTTCATTCCTCGCAGCCATTCCTCCACACCTCTGTTCGACCGTCCGGACACTTCATCCTTGCGTGCTTTCACACGTTTCATGTCGACGCGCACATCGCCATTGACAGTAAAACCATATTCGGCCCCTCGGCGGGCAACATGGGCCGCGTACGCGCTGGCCACGAGCGTTTTTGTCGGGATACATCCCGTATTTACACAGGTGCCACCAAACTTGTGACGTTCAATAATGGCGACGGTCATGCCTGCGGCCGCACATCGTGCAGCCAAAGCCGGGCCTGCCTGGCCGGTCCCGATGATGATGGCATCGAATTGTCGCGACACGACGCACCTCCTTTCAGGAAGATTGCAGGCCACCTTCGGCGAGCGCGCCGGCGCAGTGCTTGCCGCCGATGACGATCACGTCGTCATCGCTTACGTCGGTAGCTCCGTCCCAGCCTGCTCCGCCACCATGTATGCGGCGTACCAGTCGGGCCAGTTCTCGTCACGCTGCCCGATACGCTTCTCGTGCTCGCCGTGCGCTGCCTCCGCACGCCGAAGGGCGCTCGCCA
>DATNCR010000340.1:0-5191 GCA_035607135.1 Nitrospiraceae bacterium | reverse complement strand
CGCAGCGTCAGATAGATCGTTTGGCCCTTCCGTTTAAGCAGCAAGAGGACCGCGTGATCCTTGGGAAGGCCTGAAGCGGCCTGTTCATAGGATCTGAGCGAGGTCACCGCCTTGCGATTGACTTCCAGAATAATATCGCCTTCGCGCACGCCCATTTCCTCTGCGGTGCTTCCGGACTTGACCCCGACCACCACTACGCCACGCTCGATGCCCTTCAATCCGTACCGGGCAGCCAGATCCTCGTTCAATTCGCGGACCTCAAGATCCGAGAGAACACCCGTCGGTACCGCTGACTCCCTGCTCTCCGTTGCGCCAGGCTGTCCTAACGATTTCGGCTGTTCGACAATCGTAACGTCGATCGTCTTCGGCTTCTTGTCCCGGATCAGCTTGACCGAGACCTTCTTCCCGATCGGAGTCTGTGCCACAGCATTCCGCAAATGCGTCGGCGAATCCATCGGCTTGCCGTAGTAATCAACAATGACATCTGCGCGCTCAAATCCCGCTTTCTTTGCAGGACTATCCGCCATGACATCGCTGACGAGCACACCCTTCGTGTCGGTAATCCCGAACTGTGTGGCCAACTCAGGGGTCAAATCTTGGATCGCAACACCGAGCCATCCACGAACGACCTTCCCCGACCGTACCAATTGATCCATCACGGCACGCGACAGATTGCTGGGTACCGCAAACCCAATGCCCATGCTTCCGCCGCTTTGACTGAAGATCGCCGTATTGATCCCGACGAGTTCCCCCCGCACATTGACTAATGCCCCGCCGGAATTGCCTGGATTGATCGCTGCATCGGTCTGGATAAAGTCTTCGTATTCGGCGATGCCCATACTGGCTCGTCCGACTGCGCTGACGATCCCCATCGTCACAGTCTGGGTGAGCCCAAACGGGCTCCCCACGGCCAACACATACTCCCCGACCTCCAGTTGATCTGAATCAGCCCATGGAATGGTCGGAAGCCCTGTCGCTTCAATTTTGACAATCGCGATATCGGTTTTTGCATCGGTTCCGATCAGCTTGCCCTTAAACTCCCGCTTGTCCGATAAGAAGACCCGAATCTCATCGGCCTTGTTCACGACATGATTGTTGGTGATGATCAACCCGTTGGCCTCTACAATGACCCCAGACCCCTGGCCCCGCTCTTTGGGCTCTCGCTGGGGGGCATCACGCTTAAAAAACTCATCCCCGAAGAATTTGCGAAAAAATGGGTCTTCCAGCGAACCGTGCGGACTGTCTCCGGATTTTCCGCTTCGTGACGCCGCAATGTTGACGACCGCCGGCTTCACCGACTTTGCGATCTCCACGAAGTTTTTGCCGTCACCCCCTGCCATCGGTAACTGTGGCGCGGTTGCGACAGGACGAACGATCGGGCTGGGAATCGGCTCAGGCCCGGCTGTGCCGGTCGGCAACCAACCCATGTTGGACGCCACCACAATCCCGATGATGATCCCTCCGCTGACCAAGGTAAACGGAATCAGCCACGCACGAACGAGTTTCATAGGTGTTCCTTGCTCTTCATCTCTCGTGACCCGAGTGATTCACACACAATCGATCTATCCTGTTGCGTCACTGGATCTCGCCGGCATAGATCCCCATGATCGTGTTGAGAAACTTCATGGCCTCCGCTTTAGGCCGTTGAAACGAGTTGCGCCCGATGATAGAGCCGAAACCGCCGCCCTCACGAATGGCGCGCGCCTCCTCAAACACATTCGCGTCCTCGCTCTTGGCCCCTCCCGAGAAAATGACGATCCGGCGCCCATCAAACGAGCTCTGTACCACATGCCTGACTCGCTCTGCCAGCGTGGCGATCGGAATTTTGGCTGATTCGTACACCTTCTTCGCCGCGGCCTGTTCAAGATGCGCCGTGGGGAGCTTGACTTTAATGACATGGGCGCCGAGCTGAGCCGCAATCTGGGCCGCATAGGCCACCACATCGATCGCTGTCTCCCCTTCCTTACTGAGTTCCGACCCGCGCGGATACGACCACACGACGACCGCCAACCCACAGTCCTTGGCGTCTTCTGCAATCTCGCGCAACTGTTGATACATGGCATTGCAGTGCGAGGACCCAGGATAGATCGTGAAACCAACTGCGGTACAGCCTAACCGCAGTGCATCGTTCACGCTGCCGGTGACCGAGGGCAAGGGATCTTTTTCGTCATGCAAGACATCATGGTTATTCAGTTTGAGAATCAGTGGAATCCGGCCTGCGAATTCAGCGGCACCGGCTTCGAGAAACCCCAGCGGAGCTGCATAGGCATTGCAGCCGGCATCGATGGCCAATTGAAAATGATAGAGGGGATTGTACCCCCCTGGATTGGAGGCAAAGCTCCGGGCCGGGCCATGCTCAAATCCTTGGTCCACGGGTAGAATCACCAGCTTGCCCGTCCCCGCCAATTTTCCATGGCGTAATAGACGTGCGATATTCGTTTTTGTGCCTGCGTTGTCACTGCTGTACCAGCTCAGAATCTCTTGCACTCGATCAGCCATGCCCAACCTCCGTGGATTCGTGAAACGTTATGCGTTCAACGTCGACTGTCAAGAACCTGGGCCAACCAATATTTCTCTCGTATGACCTGGCATGCGCGGTTCACGTTTGTCTTGGATAAACTCCTCTGCGTCGCGCACGTCGTTTGCACTGCCGATGATCAACGGCACCCGTTGATGCAGTTGCTTGGGCTCCACGTCGAGGATGCGTCCGATGCCGGTGCTGGCTTTCCCTCCCGCCTGCTCCACAACCCATGCCAAGGGATTGGCTTCGTATAGTAACCGGAGCTTACCCTCTGGCCTCCTCAACTCACCCGGATAGAGATAGATGCCACCATCAAGGAGAATCCGGTGTAGGTCGGCTACCAGACAACCGGAATAGCGTCCACTATAGGGCCGTCCCGTGGCGGTATCCAGAAGCTTGAGGTAATCCACATACTGCTTCATGCCTGCCGTCCATTTATGATAATTGCCCTCATTCGTACTATAGATCTTGCCTCGACCAGGAATGCAGACCTGTTCGTGGGACAGAATATACTCGCCGATGCCGGGATCCAATGTAAACCCGTGAACTCCCTGTCCAACCGTATAGACCAGCATGGTGCTTGGCCCATAGAGCAGATACCCGGCGGCTACCTGCTCTGTTCCCTTGCGGACCAGTTCATCCTCGGTCGGCATCCGATCTTTGTGTGAGGACTTTACGACGGAAAAAATCGCGCCGAGCGGCATATTGCAGTCCGTGTTTGATGACCCATCGAGAGGATCGAACAGCAGCATGTACTTGGCCTGCGGCCAATGCTCCGGAAATAGGACCGGTTTGTCCATCTCTTCCGACGCCAGTGCGCATACGAGTCCACTCTGGTCAAATACCTTCAAGAAGGTTTCGTTTGCGATCTCATCCAGTTTCTTGACGGTCTCTCCCTGAACATTGATCTCGCCGGTCGTTCCCAGGATATTGATGAGCCCTGCACGTCTGAGGTCCTGCGCAATGAGTTTTCCAACCAGGCCGATCTGAACCAACAGATTGGAAAATTCCCCGGTGGCTCCCGGCTGGGCCGCCTGCGTCCTGGTGATAAATCGGCCTAAAGTAAGAGGAAACTGTCCCATAGTAGAGGCGAGTATAACCGTTTTGAATAGGGTGGGCAACGAAAGGCTAGTTCCCTCATGGGGCTGGTGATGAGGCCTGCCATCCGCTGACGAGATCGGCCACAATCGACCCGATGATGACTTTGGCCTTCATGCGAACCGGAATGCGCCGATCGTCGGTGGTAAACCACACCCGGATGTTACCCCGATTGAGGAAGAGTCCTTGGAACGGCATGACGACCAACACACGAGCGGTTTCCACCTCTCCCCACGGACCGCTGACCGTCTCAATCTCCTCAACCCGCACCTCCAGTTTCCGGTTCTTTTTATCGTGGTATACGTTCATCGTCATCACTGAGCCTGGCTGGAACGATAATCCGCTGCGTGCATAGTAGAGACAAGAGATGACATCTTGCGTGCCTGGCGGCATCTCCAAGGTTTCGGTCGTTCCGCCTTTCACAACAGTCACCCGTCCCTCTTTCTGATGAAATGTGTACTCGATATCTTCTTTCTTCTTCCCTTCTCGCCGCTTGAAGTTCAAGTGCTCCGGAAGGAGCGTGGCGGAATCCACGATCGACTCGACCCGGTTATCCACGGGAAAGAATGTGGTGATTGCGGGCCTCGACTGCGCCGTGGTGAGCAATTTTGTCAGGGGCCGATCTCCGTCCGTATCGGCTGCACTGACAGCCATCACCGCTGTACCGGCTGTGATATTCATCCAAGAAATATCGTAGGTGAGCTGTTCCCCGGCTTGGAAGGGTCGCGTTGAAGAAGACTCGCCAGCCTCAACCCACGAGACCGAGGCACTGATGGTACCAAGGATTAGGCAAGCAAGTACAAACCGCCTGCAAGAAAATAGGACGAGTGGCCGTAGATGGCCTCGCTGATGATGACGAAGACGCTGGTAAAAAATCATGGACGATGGGCTGAGAGTGAATATGCAACGCTGTTGCCTCAGTTTTCACCTGAGCCTCAGGATGCTCAAAAGTCCGTCCAGCAAGGCCACAGGCGAATCGAAACCGGAGGCGTACCCTCAGGGGTACGTTGAGGATTTCGGTGAGCCGAGAACGAAGCTGGCGGGTTTTTTCAGCATCCTGTTAACAGCCAAGGGCTTGTTTGGCCTTCGCCAGTTCGCCTTCGATCACTGTTCGGATGGCAACCAATCGATCCGGGGAGGTGGCTTCAAACCGTAACACGAGGGCTGGCTGGGTATTGGAGGCTCGGATCAGGCCCCACCCATCGTCGAAGATGGCACGCACCCCATCGATGGTGACGACCTCGCGAATCACCAGCTTGGCCTGACCAAGCTCCTCGCATGTCTTCACACAGTCTGCCAGCCGGTCCTGCACCTGTCTGACCAACTCGAACTTGATGGAGTCCGACACGTCGACCCGAATCTCCGGAGTAACCGACGTCTGCGGAAGGTCCGCCACCAACGAAGAGAGCGATCGAGTAGCCTTGGCCAAAATCTCCACCAGCCGGCAGGAGGCATAAATCGCGTCGTCATACCCGAAGTACCGATCGGCGAAGAACATATGTCCGGACATTTCGCCGGCCAAGACGGCGTGCTCGATTTTCATCTTCGCCTTGATTAAGGAGTGACCGGTTT
>DATNCR010000332.1:0-4623 GCA_035607135.1 Nitrospiraceae bacterium | reverse complement strand
CACAACCCTCACACTGTCCATCCCCGTTTCGCATCTCTTTGAAAGATAACCCCAAAATAAACTCGGCTTAGATGGTATTGCCCTTGCTCAAAAGTACGCGTGTGAGTCGTTGTGTTCAGCCCTAACGGAGGAGGGCTCAATGGGATCCAATCTCAAAGTTATCGGTGTCCTATCGTGTGGATTGCTGCTGTGCTTGGGTCTGTCCAATGCGGCAAAGGCAGATAGTCCGCCTTCGGCGGTAGCCGACATGAATGCAAGTCAGTATGAGAGAGAAGGCGGCCAAGCTGGGATCAAAGGCGAAGAAGATAAACTGATTGGCGACCCCATACCATCCCAGTCGGGGAGAAAAGGGGGACAAGCCGGTCTCAAGGGCGCTGAAGACAAACTAGACGGCAGCCACATAATCATACCTGAAAGGGAAGGCGGACAAGCCGGTTCCAGAGGAGATCAAGATAAGCTGAAGGGGCTCAAGGGCAGCCGGACGATTAAGGGTGAGGTGTTGAGCGTCGAAGGCGATATTTATTATCTCCAGGAACAGAACGGTAAAGCCGTGCGCCTACATACCGACAAAACCACCAGGAAGATCGGAAATATTCACGAAGGAATTTCTATTGAGGCTGAAGTGAATGAGAGGGGTCACGCGCTGTCGATTCGTTCGGCCGAATCGAGTGACCGCCGGAATGAAGCCGATCGGAAGGGCTGAAGCCCCTCTTGAATGAGAAGCCTCAACGTTATTCAAGGAGGAGGGTTGTATGAGACGACATGGCCTGACAAAAACGAGTTTCATCCTGGTCAGTCTCGCTTGCATGGCGCTCTTGGCGGAATACAGTATCGCCGCGAAGACTCCACAGATACCTACTTCCCGGCCTCACACGGCTGAGACTTCGCAGATCGTGGACGGATCGAAAGTCACACTCCAATATGTAGCCAGAGTGCCCGATTCGACCGGGATCGACTACGGCAACATCAGCGAGTTTATTCAGGGTCGACACGAAATCTTCCCGGCGTTGGAACGAGAAGTCGTGGGGATGAAACCCGGAGAGGAAAAGAGCGTTCAACTGAGTCCCGAGGAAGGATTTGGTCCTCATGATGATGGAAAAAAATTGAATGTCCCCAAAACGCTTCTGCCGTTTGGAGCAAAAGAAGGAGATATCCTACGAAATGCCGTCGGCGAGCTGGCGACGGTGGCGGAATTATCAGATACGACCGCGGTATTGGATTACAACCATCCGCTCGCAGGGAAGCCGCTCGTCGTAAAGGTCAAGATCCTCAAGGTTGAGAATCCGTGACTTCCCTTCCTTCCCAAGCGGAAATAATCAGGAGGAGAACTTTGATCGCTGCATAACTGTTGATCACGAGAGAATCCGGGAGGAGCGTTCTATTTCTTCTCCGGAGGGACGTCAACTGGACTCCCTCCTTGCGTTCTTTCAATTTTGCAGTCACCGTCATCGCAGGCCTTTGCACGCTTTTCCTGTTTCTCCAGGCAAGACTTCTTGTCCTCTTGGCTAATAGCCTCATCGAGACACTTCTTCAACTCCGCCTGACTGGCTTCAATACATTTCGCACAAAGGCTTTGGGCATAGAGAGGAGTGCACAGTAACATGATGGCCAACAACATGAATGCGAGTGTAATTTTCATCATAGTACCTCCTGTGAGATGTACCGAAGAAATCCTCGCGCTGATCCCAGCATCGCAATTCTTAGTGGGTCCAGATCTTTACGGGAGTCGATTCAAACGGGTACACATGGATCATCCACCCACCAGCTTGCGGTACGAACCGCCCGCCGGCTTGCTGACATTCTGATTCCGTGGCGATCTTGCCCTTAAACCCGAACTGTTTCCTGGTCATGCGGCGTCCGCTACCATCGGGCGTGAAACAGATATTGACGTGGGCATGCCACTGCGCAACGCTCAAAGGCACGCGCTCGTTCAACTGGTCCTCGCTCATACCTTTCGGGGCGGTGTACATCGCCCCCTCAAGTTCATAACCATCCCCGGCTTTCCGATACAAGAGTGCGGTCGGTTCAGCCGGATCAAAGCGAACCTTGGCTAGAAATCGCTGTTGCTTGTTGGCGAAATGATAGTGCCGCGGCTTCCGCTCCGGATGCATGGGAACATAACCATCGTCTATCGCGACCCGATAGTCCTTGTACTTGGCCAGGGCCTGCCGAAGAGCCTGGACGATGTGATCGGCACGCTGGGTATCGTCTGCGTTCGCAGTCCGTAATCCCGTCCATCTCATGTGGGGGCCAAGATGTTTTTGACGAGGGGTCATCATGTCGACAGCACCATCGGCATGATCATGCTGATCCATGGCCGCGCCCTCTCCCTGTACCGGCTCATCCGCCTGAGCCAAGGGCCCACCACCCAGTAGAACGACCTGGCTTCCTGACAAAGCCAGCACACAGCCCAGAAACAATCTGAAGCAGCGCGTTGAATATCGAACGCTTTGGCAAGTCATCGTTGCCCCCTTAGGACACGGTGGATACAAAGGACTCTGGAAGAGCGCTCGCACCGAGCACAACGCTACCGAGGATTAGCGGCAAGAAAGTCGCTCGCAAATTCCTTGACCTTTGACTCAACAGAGTCGATCACCATCCTTATGTTGGAATGGCCGGTGGTCCCTACGGCACCCCTTTCCCATGTTGTCGCAGACATCATGTGCTGAGGTCTTTGCGCCAGCGACACTTTTTGCATGACGTCAACTGTTACAGCATAGGCATAGAAATCCGAAGAGTGATTGTACGTGGAGACCTTCACATACAGGTACGGCGCGGCGGGCGTGCTGAGACTCTCTGATTGAGTAAGGACCCGTATACCCTTAGAACGGAGGATGAGTTCAACAGCGGTGCGGATGGCCTCCTGAGACAGACCATCTGCTTGAGCATCCGGTCTCAGACTTTCGATGACCACTTCTACCCCACGGAGCCCCTGCAACGAGTCACGTTGCTGGTCCCGCGTTTGAGCCACGCTCAGGTCGAGGCAGATCAGAGTCATCAGCATCGCCATCACGACGTACCGCATCGCACCTCCGGTTTAATCACATGCCTTAAACTTCGACTGCTGACAGAGCCGCGTCATCTCCTGTGCCTTCACAATCTGCGCGGCTGTCATCTGTGAAGCCGAAAGATCTCGAGACTTCGTGGCATCCCTCCCATCATCGCCACTCAAGGCCACAGCGGCGATGCTGTACCACATATACGCGCGGACGAAGTCCTGTGGAACGCCACGTCCCTTGACATACATCAAACCTAGATTGCTCTGTGCATTGGCTTGTCCCTGCTCAGCCGCCCGACGGATCCACTTCAACGCTTCCCGATCGTCCTGCGGCACGGCATGCCCTGCGTAATACATGACGCCCAGATTGCTTTGCGCATGTGCATGTCCCTGGTCAGCCGCCAGACGGTACCACTTTGCGGCTTCCTGAGCGTCCTGTGGGACGCCCTGTCCCTTGCCATACATCAGTCCCAAATTGAACTGCGCCGATGCGTAGCCCTGTTCCGCCGCCTTGCGGTACCAATACACGGCTTCTCGAACGTCCTGCGGGACGCCTTCTCCCTTGGCATACATCACACCCAGATTGAACTGCACCGATGCATCTCCCTGCTTCGCTGCAAGTCGAAACCACTTCTCTGCTTCCTTCGCGTCCTGTGAGACTCCCTGCCCATTGAAATACAGCATACCCAGATTGAACTGCGCCAATGCCAGTCCCTGCTCCGCCGCCTTGCGGTACCATTGTGCGGCGTCCGTGTCGAACTGGGGGACACCCTGCCCCTTCTCATACATCAGACCCAAATTGAACTGCGCCTTTGCATGACCCTGCTCAGCGAGGGGACGGAAGAGTCGTGCCGCCCTGGTATAGTCGCCACGATTGTACACCGCTTCCGCATCCTCAATAGGATCCGCGGCCACGATGGTCGCATAGGCCACGACCAAGAACAGTGCAAAGAGAACACGCCGCATCGTTCACCTGCCTTTTCATACCACCAACATGCTCCGGAACTGGAGGGTCATAATCTAAGTAGCAAGACATGTGCTGCACCACATAATAGGCTCCCTCCAAGCTCATTCTCATTTCTCCCACATAAAGTAACTGGGGTGGCCGGTTGATCGTCGATCGCGCATAATGGGTCAGACTTACAGGGATCATTGTAGCTTTTTGGTAATCATTTCACCGCATATAATGCAGTTATAGTTGCCCGTCGAGCCATTGTCACTCCATTCCAATTCCAGGTTGAGATACTCATATGGTGGTGGGTTGCTCCGCAGTTTCCACTTCATCGTAGCTCAGCAGCTTGAATGATCGTCATAAGCGAGTAAGAGACGAGATATGATTGAAAGCGGTGATGGCTAAACGCCGGCTGTGGTTCGTTTCAGTGGCGAGAAATACGGATTACACGCGGGCGAGAGACTCTATTCATGTGCTTTTGCGTTCTCAAATAGCAGACGAGCACTCATTCAACTCCTCCGCTCTGAGAACGTGGAAGATGCTGCTTAATGGCGTCATAGATCTTTCTCGAACGGACTTCGTCACCTGTAAGACCAACGCGAATCGTAATCCGGCACTTGGAATCCGACACCGACTCCATGTCTATCCATACATGCGGCCCATCGGAAAACGC
>DATNCR010000325.1:0-13729 GCA_035607135.1 Nitrospiraceae bacterium | reverse complement strand
TCATGTGTAACGTTCAGCCATCAGCAGCGTTCAGCCGACTGCTCCGTCACTCTCCGGATTGTTGGATTAACTTCGCCACCAACCCGGTCCAGCCGGTTTGATGGCTTGCCCCAATCCCTGCCCCGTTGTCCCCATGGAAGTATTCGTAGAACAAGACGTGGTTGCTCCAATGCGGATCGTCCTGGAATCGCGTCGTGTCGCCAAACACCGGACGCTTCCCCTCGGCATTCTGGAGAAAGATGTGCGTCAACCGCCGCGAGAGTTCGGCTGCAACTTGCCAGAGCGTGGATTGGCTGCCCGATCCGGTCGGATACTCCACCTTATACTGGTCGCCCAGGTAGTAATGGAACTTTTGCAGCGACTCGATCAGGAGGTAGTTGACTGGAAACCAGACGGGTCCACGCCAATTCGAATTGCCCCCGAACAAACCTGTGCCGGATTCCGCCGGTTCATAGTCCACCCGATGCTCCCGGCCCATGACCGAGACCACATAGGGATGATCTTTGTGATAGCGTGAGAGCGCACGAATACCATAGGGAGACAAGAATTCCTCTTCGTCCAGCAGATATCGCAACACGGACTTGAGCCGATCGCGACTCACGAGCGAGAGAAACCGTCGCACGCCCCCATCGTAAGACTGCGTCTCCAGATGCTGCGCAAAGTCCGGCCGGTTCTCGATGAACCACTGCATCCGGTGCTTAAACCGCGGCAAACTGTCCACGAGTTCGGAATCGAGCGTTTCGACCGCGAACAGTGGAATCAGGCCGACCATCGAACGGACCTTCATGTGTGTCGTGGCCCCGTTCGGCAGGTGCAGCACATCGTAGAAGAAACCATCCTCACGATCCCACAATTCGATCTTCGCGCCGCCCATGTTGTTCATCGCATGGCAGATGTAGACAAAGTGTTCGAAGAATTTACTGGCGACGTCTTCGTAGGCCCGATTGTCTCGAGCCAGTTCCAGCGCGATCGTCAGCATGTTGAGGCAATACATACCCATCCAACTGGTCGCATCCGATTGTTCAATGCGGCCGCCGGTCGGCAGCGGCGCGCTCCGGTCGAAGACCCCGATGTTGTCGAGGCCGAGAAAGCCGCCCTGGAAGATGTTCTTCCCCTCGGCGTCTTTCCGATTTACCCACCAGGTAAAGTTCAACAGCAGTTTGTGAAAGACGCGCTCCAAGAACCGGCGATCGCCGACGCCGGTGCGTTTCTTGTCGATCTTGTAAATGCGCCAAGCCGCCCAGGCATGCACCGGAGGATTCACATCGCCAAACGCCCATTCGTAGGCCGGAATCTGCCCATTGGGATGCATGTACCATTCGCGTAGCATCAGGACGAGCTGTTCTTTGGCGAACGTCGCATCGACCAGTGCCAGCGGGATGCAGTGAAAGGCGAGATCCCATGCCGCGTACCAGGGGTACTCCCACTTGTCCGGCATGGAAATCACATCGGCGTTGTAGAGATGCGTCCAGTCAGCATTGCGGCCTCCGAGGCGTTCGCGCGGAGGATCCGGCATGATCGGGTCGCCCTTGAGCCAGCGGTTGATCTCGTAATGATAGAATTGCTTACTCCAGAGCAGACCGGCAAACGCCTGGCGCTGGACGCGGCGCGCGTCTTCCGAAAGAGTGGCCGGCGCGAGTCTGTCGTAGAACTCATTCGCCTCCTGGAGGCGCTCGGTAAAGACTGTATCGAAGGCCTCCTTGGTGAACGCCGGAGTCCGCACGTCATTCGTAAAGCGCAAGCAGATCGTCTTGGTCGCCCCAGGCGCGAGCGTGAGCACATACTGGGCCGCGGCTTTCGTACCAAGGTGACCCGGATTGACCGCGCTCTTTTCGCCCTGCACGACATAGTCGTGAAAACTATCTTTCACATACCGGGCACCGTCTTGATCGCCATAGAGACGGCGGGTGTTGGTTTCGTTTTCTGTGAAGAGCAGGGTGGGTTCGCCCTCGCAGAGTAACCGGCGCAGGCCGTAGTACTCGTGTTGCGTCTCAATGACGCTCATCTGTTCTTTCGATTCCCCTTGCTTGAAACGGGGGCGTCGGATGTCCGATCCCCAGGACCAGGTGTTGCGATACCATAGAGTTGGAAGCAGCGTGAGCTCCGCCTGCTCGGGGCCACGATTGACGACCTGGATACGGATGCAGAGGTCTTCTGGTGTTGCCTTGGCATACTCCACGAACACATCAAAATATCGGTTCCCATCGAAGACGCCGGTGTCGATCAATTCAAACTCAGGATTTTGTCGCCCTCGATGCCGATTCTCCTCGACCAGCTGGGTATAGGGGAAGGCCGCCTGTGGATACTTGTAGAGATACTTCATGTAGGAATGTGTCGGCGTCGAATCGAGATAGAAGTAGCACTCCTTCACGTCCTCGCCGTGATTGCCTTCGTTACCGGTGAGACCGAACAGACGTTCCTTTAAAATGGGATCACGTCCATTCCACAAGGCCACGGCAAAGCACATCAGTTGATGGCGATCGCAGATGCCGGCGAGGCCGTCTTCATTCCAGCGATAGGCACGGGATCGTGCCTGGTCGTGCGGGAACGATTCCCAGGCTGTACCGTATGGACTATAGTCCTCGCGCACGGTTCCCCAGGCCCGTTCGCTTAAATAGGGCCCCCAACGTTTCCAATGGCGCTGCCGCTGCGCGTCATCTGCAAGACGCTGCTGCTCTGCCAGGATTGGTGGTTGAGAAGCGGACGCGGTCTGACGCTGAGAGGCCATACAACTCCTTCGGTAGAAAGGGAACAAATCAAGAGTCGGCCGACGGCGAAACGTTTTACAGCAGGCTAGTACCGGGCTGGCGTGTAGTCAAGCGAATGCGATAGAACGATGGCCACTCGTGATCAGCGGAGTCTGGTCATCCTCTCCTCACACAACCTTCGAGGTGAGTCCCCAGTTTCGATCGCCGCTGCGAGCGTGCCATCGGGCGTCATGAAACTCACTTCGACAGGTCCTCCGCCAAAACATAGCCCTGGCAGTCAACCGTGAATCCGTCTGGCTCGAAAAACGGATCTCTCCTCCCGCGCGCCGCGTAGGAGTAGACACGGTCGTTCGTGACAGTGGTCGCGTACCTCGACCACGTCTTACCGTGGGGAAGCACAGCACGTGAATGGCGCGCGAAAGCGGCAGGAGCAATGTCTTGCAATACTCTTCTAATTCGCTTGGGGAGAGGGGAAACGGGAGAGGGTCCTGGGACTGGTAGCCGGCGTGGACTCGAGCCTTCGTCTCCTCTTCATCTGGTGATCGCTGGCTTACCGAAACGGGCAATATGGGTAATTCGCGACGGCATTAGAAACCCGCCGGCAGGCCGAGTGCTCTGGATAAACGGTTGAAGCAATTCCGGTGAGCGGTTGGATGGATGATTTCGCAATCATCCATCCACTCGCTCGGGGATTCAGGGAAAAACCAATGACGCCTGGCAAGCTGACTGAGCAGAACCACGCCCTGCTCTGCTCGTCACGAGAACGTCCGGAGTCGCCAAATCCGACGACTCTGAGATACTACTTGCTCGAGCCCTTGCTGTCGATCAGCTTCCCGTCTAGCATCATCACTTGGCCCTCTTCCAACTGCGATTGCTGCCCGTCCTTCGTCATGATCTTGCCGTTCATCATGACCTTCGTACCATTGGCCATGACCGTCATGCGATCCATTGGGCCAATATCCTTCCCCTCTTGCATCTTCTGTATTCTGCCATTCTTCATCATGATGCCATCCTTCTCGGCAGCCACGACGTTGGAGGCAAGGAATGACACGGACAAGAAGAGTCCAACAACCGCGAGTGTAATGTTTCTGTAGTTCACCATGGCTTAACTAACCCTCCATTAATATAAGTGAATGATGTGAATGAACTGCCCCTGACTACGTTGAACCTGGAATGGGAAGGCGGGCCTCGGCCCGCTTGAGCTGATGTGAGGCCGACATCGTTACCCCGTCGCCGACGTTCGATCGAGTCGACGTCATGCCTTTTTCGTCGTGGTTGCACAGGTACGGGATTTCGTGGTTGGTCCCGGGATGTGTGCACCAACGAAGCAGACAGAGGCAGCAACTGCAACAGCGGGCGCAAGCTCACCGGCACAACTCGACGCACACGACTGCGCATTGCAGATCTCTCCATCAGCTTGTCGAATGGCTCGTCGAATTTCTCGATGCGGTCATCAGGCGATCGACGACCTTTCTACACTGTGAATGCCCACTGTTCCGCAACAACCATCCGCCTTATCGCTCAAGGCACATGCTCGTTGCGCGATGCTCGTGGATGCTCCAGCGCGCATCTTCAACCGTTTCGCTCGCCCCACAACAGGCAGACAACGGTCTGGATGATTGTTTCGACGCGAACTTTCGACACGCGCCGGTCATCAGCCGCCACGCCGCAACACACGTCGTGCTCGGTGACGACGCTGACCAGCATGAGGGGGTAAGGGCATGTATTGTTCAATAGTGTCTTAGGGCTTGTCAAGTGCCCCATTATTATTCTCCGTGGCAGTCTGATATTGACAGAAATATTGCGGGCATATCACTTCGCCGGAGCCAGCCACGTCAACGCAGCAGCCACAATCCAATACTACTATGTAGACGAAGCTGCGGTTGGTTTTAACAGACTCAACCACAGGCTCTTGTATACAAATCGCGGGAATAGACGATCACAAACCCGCTAAAAAAGTGTTAGGATGACATCGAACGGGGGCCTGACCTGTCATGATGCCGGACAAGATCAGGAGCAAGGACGACACCGCCAAGAGAATGTCTACGTCCGCCGAACGCCCCCGTTACACCAAGAACCCACAACGCAGAGCCAGCCCGTACCTAAATCCCCGGAAACTTTTCGGACTTGTCTGCAGAAATCATGAAGTCTGCCAGCTCCCTTCCCTCTGCCTGTCAAGCCCAGTACGGAGATGTTATACTAGCGCCCAAGAAAAGGGCCAAGGAGCAGCACGATGTCTGTACAACACCTACTAGCCAAGACCGATATGCTCAAGTTTTGGGAGTACATGTTTAATGCCTGCGGAGAGGATTTTAACTGTGTGCTCGGATGGTTACTGGCAGTACTCTTGGGGTTCTTGGCACTCGTAATGGGTTTTGGCTATTTGATCTCGCGGCGCAATAGAAGAGAACAGTAGGCCACGCGCGCGCGATACCACGGGTATCGCGTGGAAGCCAGACATTCGGCACAACGGAACTATCCCCCCCCCGCTTCAACAAGCACACATACATAGAGCGATAGTGACCGCGCAAAGAGATGCCCACAATGACCACTCCACCTACACAAACGGCTACGGAACCTTGCCGCAAATGCGGCAAACCTCTCGAATGTGCACAGTACTTTTCCAGTGACAGGCGTTCATCTAGTACCATGTTCGAAGGAAAAGAGGGACTTCGATCTACCACAAGTGTCAGTCATCGCCCCTGTCCACATTGTCGGGATCCCAAGCCTCTTTTTGCACTAGAACTCAAAACCTATAAGAGTGCGATCCTGCGGTTGCTGATTGTGGCTGCGCTATGCGGGCTCTACTTTGTTACGGATCCACAAATCTTTGATGGGGAGAATAAAAGTCTCAATTCTTTTCTTACGTGGACGAGTATCTATACAGGAGGCCTATTCGTCTTCTTTGCCATTCTTAATGGAGTGTCGTATTTCATGAAAAAGAAGGAGGGATAACACAGCAAGGCATTGCCAGCCTGATCAGGTATGTCATCTCAGTTCAATTCTGCCGCACAGACAGGGAAATCTTGATAGGTCGTGTCGATACCATAAAAAGGCGGCAGATCGTAAATGCGCAGTGTTGCGTGTTGCCCATCGTTTAAATATGGACATAATCCCTTTGCCCCCCGTCGAAACACATACGACTCCGGATAGACAACAAGCCCAAACTCCTGGGCCGTCCAGTCGACTAAAGACAGCGTGTGTGCACGGCCTATCAATTGCCCAAGACTGTTCGGCAACAGCGTCAAGTTTTCATTCGGCGAAAAAATAACTTCCGCCCTCTTGGTGTTCCCAGAATAGAGTTTAAACGCCGGATAGGAGTGGCCCCAGCCGAAAAGGGCAAACGCGGGTGTGATCGAAAACAACACGATCGTAGCAAGCGTAGGTATATCGGACCGGAACCGCACCCTCTCATCGGCGCGCGCAGGCTTGGGCAAGAGCATGAGGACGAGAAGAAAGAGGTAGATATTCCATGGCCATACGATGATGTTCCACGCATCGTCATCCAGGCCGAGACTTGTGATCACCACGACAAGCATGAGAAAGGCCATACCTGTCGTAAGCCGCCTTTGACGCGGGAAAAAGATAAGCAACAGTCCAATCGTAGCCTCGAATACGGGCACAAGAAACATGACGAGAACGATAAGAGCGGCAAGCAGGGACGGCTCTTTGGGGAAGGAGTAGAGCGGTTCGATAAATTCTGGAAAAACCGAGAGAAAGAACGTCGCGTTGATCTTGTGGACCCCTCCCCACATATAGACGCTCGCTACCATAATTTTCAGGGCATCGATGCTGCGTGATGTGAAAAACACCACCCATAAGATCGTAAAAAAATACATATAGGTGTACGGTTGAAAGCGTAGGAGGTCTTGCAACACCCAAAACACCGTGCATACCAAAACTCCAATGGCTGGCAAACGTTGCAACGGCTTTGTGACCAGCCAACTCACACACCCAATATTCAGGATCAAGATGATCCAATCAACCCAGACGGGCGCTGAGCCCAGAGCTTCAATCACCGGCGAGAATGCAAAAATTCTCAGATTTGGAATATAGGCCCGCCACGAGAGGACCAGCGTGCAGAGGAAGGCCACGCACGTGACGCGCACGATGTTCTCGCAATTTCTGACATATCCGCTATCAGCCCCTTCTCGCTCGATCGTAGAATTCATGAGTCAGTCGCCGGTATTGGCACCCCCTATGACTTTTGCAGGCTGCAGGCAAGTCCGAGTTCAATGAGAATGGTCATGTACGAAACACGACCTGTCCAAAATTACGCGAGACAGTACACTCTGGATTTGCTTGTGTTGTGTCCGGCTTACACTGTGGACAGGCTTTCACATCAGGAGGGATGGTGGACATGGCCGTGAAATGAGCTTGGGCGATTGAGTGAATGAGGCGCTGGTTCTTCGAGCCGAAGTTGTGACGGCCTGGCACAGAAATACCATATCGCACAGAGACACGAACCTGAATGATTTCCACAGGAAGTCGTGAGTGAGAAACCTTCAACGACTTGCCCTGGCGTCAGTGGAGTAATGTTACGTCGTCTTCAGACAAGCGGAAGGATACGTTAAACGCATTAGAAAAATCGACTTCTCCGTCCTGAATGAGCTGTCCCGACCAACGTGGAAACTGGCGCAACAAATGATCTCTCTGCTCCGCTCAGTCGCATACTACCTACTAGAAGGCCACGTGCAGAATGGTCAATATTGCTCACTCCGGCTGCCCATTGACCTCTAATAATTATTGCCAAGCTGCTTCCAGCGATCGCCCGAGAAGAATGTGATTTTTCATGCGAAGGCGATGGCGCTTTCCTGGGCTTTGATGCGATAGGCCAGCGCGTGGTCCGAGAGGCCACGGAAGCGCTCCGTCCCGACGAGGACGCAGGTATGCCCGGCTTCGATGGTGCGATCCTGGAAATTGTGCAAATACTCCATGGTGGTGTGGTCAATGATCCTTCCGGCCAAAATGATCATGTAATTGGCTCTAGTGCCCTCTGGCACCACGATGGCTTTGAGCGCCGCGTCGAGTTTCACCAGATTCATGCAGGTAACCGACGACAGGTAGATTTTGTAGGGATTCTTCATCTCGCCGACGGTACCCCGTAATACCACGTTCGCCGACACGGTCATCACATCACGAGACCCGCGACCGTCTCCGATTCGGATAATGGGATTGCCGAACAATTCTTTCAATCCGGCCCCTATGCCAACAGCCGGGGACACCCGGACCACATCCTTCACGAGTAAGACGATCTTTGTGAGCGTGCCGACGATCATCCCGTCCAACAGGTCCGAGGTCCACAAGGTCACCATGACATTGACCATGGCGATAAACATCTGTTCCTTCCCGACCGAGAAGATCCGCTTGAAGACCTTGTGCGAGCAGAGTTTCCAGCCGATCCACATGAGCAACCCCGCCAGGGCCGATTTGGGCACATAATTCATGAGGGCTGCGGCAAACAACAGGATGATCAACTGAAAACACGCATAGTAAAAGTTGGCCCAGAGGGTGCGGCCTCCGGCAAGCATGTTGACCGTGCTCTTTAATCCGCCAGGGATGATGGTCAATCCCCCCAGAAGACTGGACGCGGTGTTGGAGACCCCCATAGCCCGCAAGGTGACATTGGGGTTGGACTTGCGTTTAAACGGATCGATTTTATCGATGGCCTGGATCGTGGCGAGTGACTCAGTCCCGTCGATAAGGACCAGTGTGATAATGATGATAACGAGAGACCCATATAAGTCTGGTCTGGAAAAGGCTTCAACAAAACTTGGAAAGACAATGCCATGTTCAAACACATTGAGGGGAACGTGAATAAGATATTTCTCGTCGATGCCTATGATCCACGAAGCGAGACCGCCCAGGACAATCACGATCATGGGGACCGGGATAAGCTTCGCCCATGTGGCTTGTATACGCGACAGGATCCCGGTCAGAAAAAAGAGGAGGAAGAGGGCCACAGCTCCAATGGTACAGATCAAGGGATTCAGCATCATGATCTGTTCGGGAATAGAAACGATGGCTTTGGGAATGGATTTGATGGGAGGGATGATGACCCCGAGAAAGGCCGGGACTTGTTTAACGATGATCAGCATACCGATCGCCATCAACATGCCTTCAACCACCGAGATGGGAAAAAACAGCGCGAATCGCCCGGCATTGAAGATGCTGAGAATCACCTGGACGACCCCGACGATCGCAATGGCCACCAGCAAGAGCGGATAACCCACGGCCAAATCTCCATGCCCCAATGTCAGCATGCCGGCCAACAGCGCCGGCGCCAGGCCGGCGGCCGGGCCGCTGATCGTGATATAGGCGCCTCCGAGGAAGGGGAAGATAAATCCGGCGATGATCGCCGAGATCAGACCGCAGACCGGCGGGGCTCCGGAGGCGATCGCAATCCCAAGCGAAAGCGGGATCCCCATCATGGCGACTTGGAGCCCCGCCATCAGGTCGTACCGCCAATGCTTCAGCCCCTTCACCCCGTTTTCGGGTTTCTCCATTTGCTCGAGTGACGCATCCATTGGTAGCGTCTGTGATCCATGTGACGACATGCTCTTCCTCCTGAATTCCGTTTTCCTAGAATTCGCTAAAACGATTTGCCCCTCTGATTCTTCCAATGGAGACGGTGCGCTTCTTTACTTCCTGAAGGGCGTCACGACGATCTATTACGGTCGAACGTAAATCGTGTCAGCATCCAGCCATCCTTCACCGCCATATCGATAGGACACTTCCACAAACTCGCCCTCCCGTAGATCGGACAGATCAACCGCCTCGACTCCTCTCGCGATGAGAGTCTGTGCGCCGATTTTGGCGCGGACCCGTAGGGCGGTTCCGCCAGGTAATGATGTCTTCACCTGGATATGCGGAACAGGCGCAGACTGCTCGTCTACTTTCTCAAGATGACCCCAGATCGTGGGCATCGTCCCTCTCACAACGCAGGCCGCAAGGGCTACCCGATCCGTTGCCGGCATCGAGCCACTCCCTCTCGACCGTTCAGACTATTGGGATCACAGGCCAGGACCATGTTCCAATGACACAAGGCCTGTTTCGGTTGTCCTAATTGTTCCAACAACGTCGCCAGCTCACTCCTTGCCAAAATATCGTTGGGACAGACCGCCAGGGCATCCTGAATCTGACCGATTCGTGTGATCCATTCCTCGTTCCGTTCATGGTGTGTGCCTGCTGGTGGTTCCATCGAGCATTGCACTTTCACCACCATGCTCGTGGTCTGTTTAGTCTTCTCTCCCACGCCCTCAATCTCCGATCGATTGCTCCTTATACACGTGTAAGCTATGCATGGAAAGTGCCGCAAAACGAATGCGCGTCTCTACGGCTTGTGGCAATGAAAGTGAGGACTTACGATCTAGACATACGGAGCAAGGCAGATGGTGCGGCATCTACTGGGGATACCTCTGCATTATTTGCAGACCGATGCCAATCTCACGCGTGCAGTCGCTGCAGTTCTTGCAGAAAAGAGGTGTGGTCGAGAGCTTGACTGGCAATCACACACTCTGACATGCGCAAGATTTGCGAGTACACAGCTGAGGATGCTCGCGGGTGTTGTATATACCGTGGCTGAGTCATCTGATTGCTGTGGTACCGGTGTACCGGATTACTGATGTCTCCGGCAGCACGCATTGTTCATCCCCGCCCTACCTGGCGGGCATGAACAATGCGGTTTTTCGTAAATGATTCTGCTGGCTTGCGGAAGATGATTTCAGGACTTTCGAACTTGCCGTTTATGCACAAAACCTGTATATGTTTTCCCATGTCCGGCACCCACAAACCCATTGCTCTGCGCATAGAATGGCTGATGGAGCATGCACGCCAGTATTCAGCGATGTTTTCCAGCCCCGAAGCCTCTATTGCCAGGCGGCACTATATGGCCGAGCATCCGTCGGCGATCGCCGCGCTCAAATGCATGGATGGACGCATCAACCTCTCCGTTGATACCCACACGCCGTTCGGTATTATTCAACCTTTCCGCAATCTCGGCGGGATGTTTGATTTGGGCTGGCCGCACCTAGGCGAAGTATTGGCTCATTACGTACAGACCGTGGTCAGCGGCGGGCATCGGGTGTTGCTGTTGATCACCTATCACTATTCCAAAGGTGACAAGTACCGCGGCTGCGCAGGGTTCAACTACGACACCCAGGCGGCACGCGCCTCCACGTACGTCATCAAAAAACAGGTCGAGCACGTCTTCGGCACTGACCACGGAACAGTCTATCCCATCGTCTGCGGATTCGAAACAGACGAGGAAGCCCTCATACTGCACGGCGCGAACGGCGAAATGCTGGATATATCGCAGTTTGCAGCTCAGGAGAAGGATACATTACGCCCGCGCCTGCAAGAGATGTTTCCGGACATGAACAGCCAGGTCCGCTATGACCTCGAACCGCTCGTGTTCGGCAACATGGAACGTATCGTTGAGCTCCGGAAGACTGAACGCGCACTGGACATCGAGCACCACGAGTGGGTGATTTGCGTCGGGCGCGGATTCGACTTTCTGCACATTCCCAACCTTGCGCTTATCGTTGGCCCCTACAGCCCCAACCTGGATGATCCGATCGAACGGGCCGCCGGAATCATCGAGGCCAACATGGAGGCAGGCCGCATCCCCGACGACGGTTTCCTGCTGCTGGCATCAGTGCCCTACCAGGAGGTTGGCGTCGACCGTGCCCGCGCCGAACTGAAGTCGCGTTTCCTCTCAAAGTTTGCCGCGGATGTCATATATGCCAGGCACCCGCAACTGGCTCATAAGAT
Organism: Nitrospiraceae bacterium; assembly: GCA_035607135.1. GTDB lineage: Bacteria > Nitrospirota > Nitrospiria > Nitrospirales > Nitrospiraceae > Palsa-1315. The sequence continues at coordinate 2,249 of DATNCR010000325.1, read as the reverse complement.
GCACATGCGTACCGCAGTGCTCGATTGGCGTTCCCGTAAGCTCGAAATCATCCCTCCCGAGTAGCTGGGTGCCACCGGAACAGGTGGGTCGCTCATTTCATCCAATATATGGTGGGTCGGTTGGTAGGCTGCCGCGCTCGGCAAGGCAGTGCTGTCTTCCAATGTGGCCACACATTAGCTTCGTCGCCATCTCAAAACGCGTGTTGCTCAACTCACGCAGAATACAGCGTATTCCTGCTTTCATTCTTTTGAGTTCGAGCCTCCACGCAGATCTGCAAGCGCCTTGATAATCTCAGCCGGACGTGGCGGGCACACGTTTATGCGGACATCGACCGGAATGTGGCGAACCACTGGTCCGGTCACAGCATAGCTGCCTTTGAAGACTCCGCAATTGACAGCACAGTCGCCAAGGGCGATGACGACCTTCGGATCAGGCGTCTGTTCGTAGACATCCTTCAATGCGCGCTTCATGTTTACGGTGATTGGTCCTGTGACAGCCAATGCATCCGCATGCCGCGGCGACGCGACAATATGGACGCCAAACCGTTCCACGTCATAGACAGTATTCGCCAGCGCATTCATCTCCATCTCGCAGGCATTGCAAGAGCTCGTATCCACTTCGCGGATGGCGAGAGAACGCCGGAAGGGTTTGGTCTTTCCGACTGCCTCGAGATTAATTTGTCCTTGGAGGCTTCAGCTTTTGGATGCTGCCCCGTGACCACACCTGTCTTGAGACTGTTCCTATCGATACGATACATAGGTTTCTATGGATAAAATGAAGGACTCAGCGATTGATGGTGCTGTGATCAACGGAGAAGCCACCTTCTTGCATCAATTCTTCGATGTCCCGATAACTGAGGGAGTACGCGAGATACCAACGAATGCTTTGCAGGATCATGTCTTTCTGAAAATGTCTGCCCTTGAAGGATATTTCTGCCATGATGGCCTCCCTTAAAATAGCCTCAGGTTAATACACCCAGCTATTTGCGACAGAACCAAAAGAAGTCCGTCCTCTTCTGATACGTCCTCTTATCCGATGACCAGGACGGGGACGGCGGCGCGGTGGAGGACTTTCTGAGTGACGCTCCCGTAGATGAACCGGGCCTCGCTCTGAAAGCCATGGGCTCCCACAATCACGAGGTCCTGCTGGGCCGATTTATGGACGATTACCTTAGGCGGATCACCACTGGAAACTTGGCCATGTGCCTTGTAGCACCCGCCTGCATGGACGTGGGCGGGTGTATCGCTGAGCTTTGCCGCGACGTTATCCACAAGTTTTTGTCCCCACCTCACCGAATCCTCATGCAAATTCTCATGAAATCGATCATGTTGGGCCAATGAGCTATCGTCGCGATACGCCTCGAGCGTCGGCACCACATGCAGCACGGTCATCTCGACCGGGTCGTGAAAGCGGTTGTCCAAGAGCCAGCGCTGGATTTGTGCAGCGTCGTCAATCCCATTAATGGCGACCAGCACGCGACGGATCTGTTCCGGCATGTGTTTGACGACCAGCGTCGAGCAGTGGGCATGGCTTGCGATCCGGTGGGAGACGCTGCCGACTGTGAACTCTCGCTCTTCGCTACTGAGCTCGCGCGAGCCGGTGACGATCAAGTCAGCCGCCTCCATCTGCGCGGTGTTGATGACCACGCGCGCCGCGTTCCCCAGCTCGCACACCTGCTTGACCATGAGGTTCAATTCAGACGGGACGGATTTCGCCGCTTGCTCCAGAAGCTTGTGACCGGAGTCCAGCAGGGGACGCAGCTCTTCTGGAGCCATTCCTCGACCTGTAGGCCCCATAGTCGAATACCGCGCAAGCCCGTGATCGATCGCATGCACCAGCGTGAGCTCAGCCGGGGTGTAGAGTCGAGTGACCGCATGCACCAGCTTGAATGTCGGATCGGATCGATCTACTGCCACGACCACCCGCATACCTTTCTCCTTTCTCAGGCACCGTTGTTTGTCAAGGTCGATGGAGCGTGTACCACCTTGCTGAAACGCTTGGATTTTGCACGGACTCGGCGTATGACGAGACGTGCGTGGACGGTCATGGCGCGGTGAACACGGCCCCGATCCGGAGCGGCTGCACCTGCGCGAAGTCCTGCGCGAGAGTGGTGACGCTCGCGTGCATCAGATCCAGCATGACGGTCGGGTAGAGGCCGATGACAAACACCGCCAGGGCCAATGGAATCACACACGCGATCTCGCGGCGATTCAGATCGTGCAAGGTGGCGCTCTGAGGGGAAACAGGG
>DATNCR010000319.1:0-5587 GCA_035607135.1 Nitrospiraceae bacterium | reverse complement strand
CCGTTTGCCGGAGGAGCACCAATGGACCCGGCCAGTGACGATTCCCAATTTGTCCGTGTGCAACGGGAAGATTTCTCCGTCGATGCGGAGATCAGTCGGGTGCGAGGCCGATCGAAGCGTATCGGCGGGATCTCGATATTTCTCGGGACGGCGCGTGATCGCTCCAAAGGGCGTGATGTCGCCAGTATCACCTTCGAGCACTATGAAGGGATGGCGCAGAAGAAGCTTCGGGAGATTCGCGAGCGGGCGTTGAAGGATTTTGACATCATCGAAGTCGCGATCCTCCACCGGTATGGTGACATCGGCATCGGTGACAACATCGTGCTGATTGTCGTGGGGGCTGAGCACAGGGCCGAGGCGTTCCGTGCCTGCAAGTGGGCGATCGACGAATTGAAACACATCACGCCGATCTGGAAACTCGAACACACGCCGGAAGGCGAAGTGTGGGTGGAGGAACACCCATGAACGATGTGACACGCACGGCGTGAATCGGGTTCTAAGGCGAGGAGGACGCTGTTGGATCACGCAATAGTCAGCGATTCTGTCGTGCCAGTTGGCGATATGTTTGGCCGGCCGCTTCGCAGCTTACGTTTGTCCGTGACGGATCGATGCAATCTCCGCTGCAAGTATTGTATGCCGGAGGAGGATTACGTCTGGTTGCCGCGCGAGGACGTGCTGACCCATGAAGAAATGGCAGGCCTGACGGGCTATTTTACCGACCTTGGCGTAGATCGCGTGCGGCTGACCGGTGGAGAGCCATTGCTTCGACGCAATCTGTCGCAGCTGATTCGCTTATTACTTCAAAACCGGCGATTGACGGATATTGCGCTGACGACGAATGGGATTCTTCTGGCGGATCAAGCTGAGGCGCTGTATGAAGCAGGGCTCCACCGTGTCACGGTGAGTCTCGATACGCTCAGGCCGGAACGATTTCACCAACTGACCCGTCGTGATGAGTATGCCCGCGTCATGGAAGGAATTGAGTCGGTGGTTCGCGCGGGATTCACCGGCTTGAAACTGGATACGGTGGTGATTCGTGGTTTCAATGACGATGAGTTGGTCGCGCTGATCGAGTTTGGCAGGCAGGTACAGGCAGAGGTTCGGTTTATCGAGTATATGGACGTCGGTGGTGCGAACGACTGGTCTCAACCACAAGTGCTGTCCCGAGCCGCCATGCTCACGCAGTTGAGCGAGCACTATGGGGTCATTGAGCCGATGCCTGAGCGGGGAGCGGCGCCGGCTCAGCGATATCTGTTGCCGGATGGGACGACATTCGGGATTATTCCTTCAACGACCACGCCGTTCTGTGGCACGTGCGATCGTAGCCGGGTCACCTCCGACGGTATGTGGTATCACTGTCTGTACGCCACGGCGGGGACGGATCTGCGAACGCCCCTCCGCGCTGGTGCGTCTGCGGATGAGGTGCGGGCCTTGCTCCGGGCCGGCTGGGAAGGCCGACGAGACCGAGGCGCCGAAGAGCGCAAGGCGCTTGAACGGGATGGGTTGCGTACCGGGGGGCTCATCGGTATCGAGAAACTTCGTGAAAATCCGCATCTTGAAATGCACGCTCGGGGCGGCTGACGTCCCATCTTGCCGCCGACGCCACAGGGCCAATTCGTGTTGATGCCCGCATGTTGGATACAGAATTCCTTACCATATTAGGACTTGGGTTGGTGCTGGGGCTTCGTCACGCGTTGGACACGGACCATCTGGCTGCTGTCTCCACTGTACTTGCGCAACGGCCTTCGCTCCGTGCCTCCGGTATGATTGGATTCAGCTGGGGGCTCGGACATACGGTGGTGTTGTTGCTGGTTGGGGCAGTGGTATTGGTGCTCCACATGCCGATTCCTGAACCCATCGCGTTAGCGGCCGAGTTCGGTGTTGGTACGATGCTGGTCTTTCTCGGAGGCATACTCGGGTTGCGTTTAGTCCGAGAACGCTGGCATGTGCATACGCACGACCATGACGGTGAGCAACACGTGCATCTGCATAGCCATGCGCTGGTTGAGGATCATGGACACGGACATTGGTGGAGTGACTCCATTCGCCCCTTCTGTATCGGCATGGCCCATGGTTTGGCCGGGTCAGCGGCACTGTTGTTGATCGTGCTGTCGTCTGCACAATCGGTGTCGGCGGGGTTGATGTATATCGCTGTCTTCGGACTTGGCTCGATCGTGGGGATGATGCTGGTCGGGATCGCCGTGAGCCTGCCTGTCTTGTGGTCGGTGACTCTCGGGCGTCCCGTCTTTCTCGCGGTTCAGGGGCTGGCAAGTCTTGGAAGCGTGGCCATCGGACTGACGATGATGGTCCACATCGCCTTGGGCGGGCAACCCGTCTGACGTTCGAACGCTCTTTTCTCAATGGGAAATCTACGTGCGTCATGAGGGCGGCTATGGTATTCTGCCGCTGCTGGCGGACCATTCAGCATCTTACACGTGAGGTGCGTTGGTCTGGTGTCGGACTGAGAGGAGCGCACAATGGCCTGGTTTAAAAAGCAGAAGTCGACCGAGCCTGAACCTCCGAAACGATCCAAGATTTCGGAAGGGATGTGGCTGAAATGCAATCACTGCCGGGAGATTGTCTATCGCAAAGAAGTCGAGCGCAATAATAAGGTCTGTCCGAAGTGCGATTACCATTTCCCTATTTCTGTCATGGAGCGCATTGCGCTGTTGGTCGATCTCGGGACGTTCAAAGAGTGGGATGCGGAATTAAGCCCTCAGGACCCGCTGAACTTTCAAGACACGAAATCGTATAAGGATCGCGTCAAGGCGCATCAGGGGAAGACTGGCCGCAAAGATGCCCTGGTGATCGGCGAAGGGATGATGAACGGTCGTCGTGTGGTGCTCTGTGTGTTCGACTTCAGTTTTATGGGCGGCAGCATGGGATCGGTCGTCGGGGAAAAGTTGTGTCGGGCGATCGATCGCGCACTGGAGACGAGGTTGCCGGTCATTTTGGTCACGACGTCCGGAGGAGCCCGAATGCAAGAGGGGATTCTTTCTCTGATGCAGATGGCCAAGACGTCTGCCGCTGTCGCCAAACTGGGCGAAGCCAAGCTTCCATTTATATGCCTGCTAGCCGACCCGACATTCGGCGGCGTGACTGCCAGTGTCGCCATGCTGGGCGATGTGATTCTGGCCGAACCGAAAGCGCTGATCGGGTTTGCCGGCCCCCGCGTGATCGAGCAGACCATTAAACAGCAGCTGCCGGATCAGTTTCAGCGGGCCGAATTTCTGTTGGAGCATGGCATGCTCGACATGATCGTGGAGCGCAAACAGCTCAAAGAAACACTGAGCACGCTCGTTGCCCATTTTTAAGCCGGATCCGCTATGAATGTCTATGATGGCAGTCGATCCTTTCATCCCGGGGACGTGTACCTGTGTGGACTTTCCGATGGCCCACGAGACGCCAGCCTCTGCCGTCTTCGCCTGCGACACGTTTCGGTAGACCGCAGTGTTGATAACCTCGCCATGAGATTCATAAAGAATTCTGGCTAGTGCTCTTCCCGCCTGGTTACCCATGACTTATTCCACTGCTGTGGCCTATCTGTATCGTCTGCAAAAGCACGGCATCAAACTGGGCCTTGAGACGATGACGGCGTTGATGGTGCGACTCGGGATGCCACAGATCCGGTATCGTACTCTGCACATCGCTGGAACGAATGGGAAGGGATCCACCGCGGCCATGGCCGCCGCCATGTTGCAGGCGGCAGGGTATCGAGTAGGCCTCTATACCTCGCCCCATCTCGTAGAGTTCCGAGAGCGCATCCGCGTGAATGGCGAGATGATTCCTGAATCGCAGGTGGCACAATTGACCGAACAGCTTCAGGCCCTCTGCCTGCCGGACCTGTCACCGACGTTCTTCGAATATACGACGGCGATGGCACTTCAGCACTTTGCCGAATCAGGGGTCGATGTGGCGGTGTTGGAGGTCGGATTGGGCGGAAGATTCGATGCCACGAACGTGGTCATGCCCATGGCTTGTGCGATCACGACAATTTCTCTCGATCATCAGGAGTATTTGGGAACCACACTCTCATCGATCGCGTTCGAAAAGGCCGGGATTATAAAACCGGGGGTTCCGGTGGTGGTGGGGAGGCTTGACGATAATGCATGGGGGACGATCAAACAGGTGGCAGGGGAGAAGCAGGTCCCAGTGTTTCGTCTGGACAAGGATTTTTACACAGAGGGAAAGACCCCTCAGCAATTTTCCTATCGCGGTTTGGATATGCAATATGACGGACTGACATGTGCCCTGGAGGGTCGCCACCAACTTGATAACGCGGCCTGTGCCCTCGCGCTGTTAGGGGCGGCGGCATCTCAAGGGATCACGGTGGAGGCCGAGGCGGTGCGAGCTGGCTTGCGCGCGGTCAACTGGGCCGGACGATTGGAAGTGGTTGATCGCCGTCCGACGATTTTGTTGGATGGCGCGCATAATCCTGCTGCCGTGAGGGCCTTGGCCGACTACCTTACGCGTTCTGACCGGTCTTTTCGATCCCACCCTATCGTCCTTGTTCTTGGAATGATGCGCGACAAGGACCATCGAGGCTTTGTCGAACCGCTGAAGTGCCTTGTTGATGCGGTGGTGTTGACGCAGGCGGATCTCCCTCGCGCGGCAACCGCTCTGGAACTCCACGCTTCGCTCGAAGGTCTACTTCCTCACCCGCATGTCGTACCATCTCCCGGTGAGGCGATGGCGCTGGCCAAGCAGCTGGCGACACCGGACGGTTTGGTCTGTGTCACAGGATCGCTCATGCTTGTGGGGGAGTGCAAGGCATGGTTCCGTGGCTGTGGGCTTTCGCCGCTTCGGGGCTGACATGGCAGGCATCGCGACGCGGCTGGGGATGTGTCTGGTTGGTTGGCTGATGCTGGGGATGGTACTTCCACTCACAGGGGGCGCTGCAGGGAACGGGGGAAGTTCCGAAGCGACGACCGCATCTACCGGTGGGATCCCGCTCGATATCACTGCGGAACGAATCGATTACCTCCAAGAACAAGAAATCTACGAAGCCGATGGCTCAGTGGTGGTCAACCAAGGTACCCTGCGTTTGACGGCTGATCATATGACCATCCAGTCGTTGCCCGGTGTACTCATCGCTACGGGCCATGTCCGACTCACCGATCCCAAAGCCGATCTCGCGACCGAACGGTTGGAACTCAATGTGAATACCGAGGCTGGCGTGGTCACGCACGGACGGGTGTATCTCAAGGCCACAAATACTTTGGTGGAGGGGCGCCTTCTGCAGCGCTTTTCAGAGGACCATTATCGGGTGAAAGAGGGCCGGTTTACGAACTGCGATGCGCAGGAAGGTGAGACGCCGGCCTGGCGATTTACGTTCAAGGATCTTGACTTGAATGCCGGTGACAACGTGGCATTGAAGGGGGGATGGCTCTGCGTGAATGATGTTCCGGTGATTCCTATTCCCACATTGACCTATCCCCTCTCTAAACGGCACAGTGGGTTTCTCATTCCCAATGTCGGGTACGACAATCGTTTCGGCATGCGTCTCCAAGAAAGCTTCTTTTGGGTCATCAATCCTAGCCAGGACCTGACAATCTCTCCCATTTATTACAGCAGCCTCGGCTATGGG
>DATNCR010000300.1:0-6223 GCA_035607135.1 Nitrospiraceae bacterium | reverse complement strand
ATCTCGATCGTGATGAGGTCCTTGAAGTCATTGAGATGCCGCTATCCGAAGCGATAAGGATGATTGAGACTGGAGCGATCAGAGATGCGAAGTCGATTGTGGGCTTGCAAGCGGTCTATCTTCGAAGCAGTACTAGGTAGAAAAACGCCAAAGGGGTTGCCTGCACAAAGCAGGCAACCCCTTAAGCCAACTAGCCTCGCCAAAGAAAAGGGATTACTTGCCGCCCTTCTCGTCTTTCTTCTTTTCCTCGCCGTAGGTATCGACGTACTTTCCGCCCTTCTCATCCTTCTTCTTTTCTTCGCCGTAAACGACGACATGTCCGCCCTTCTTCTCATCCTTCTTCTTCTCCTCGGCGAAGGAAGGAGCACTGAAAGTCACTGCCACTGCCACTGCCATGATTGCCATCAACATGCTCTTCATAATATGTCTCCCCTATGAATTAATGTTAGAAGATTGTGCCCTCATCGGCACTCAGGCTCGGGTAGTGAGCAAGCTTAGTGCCTGGTCTTCTAATCGGTAGCAATGTATATGTATCAATGTGTTATAGACTTTGACCGACCTATCTATGAAGGGCTTGCCGGCGCTATTCTGTGGCAGAATGGCTAGGTCCCAACTAAACTGCCCCAGATTGATATGGGTGATTCACAGCGACGATACAGACGACTTCGCGATTGCGTCCAGCCCGGTGTGCTGGTGCTCTTTGTCGGGATTAATCCCGGCTTCCGCTCGGCACAGACCGGCCATCACTTTGCCGGGCATTCAAACCGCTTTTGGAAGCTCTTGCACGAATCAGAGTTAGTCAGCGAACCCCTGACCTATCGCGAGGATAGGCACCTACCTGAATGGCAGCTCGGCCTCACGAATATCATAGGCCGCTGTACCGCTGGGATTGATGTCCTCGACCCTGTTGAGTATCGGCAAGGTGTCGCGAGCCTAAAACGAAAAATCAGACGCTACCAACCTCCGATTGTGGCTCTCTTGGGTGTCACGATTTTTCGCATGCTCTTTCCGCCCAAAGAACATGTGAAAGGCCCACTCAATCTTGGACTGACCACCAGGCAGCTTGCCGGAGCGCAGATTTTTCTCTTGCCGAATCCGAGCGGCCGCAATGCCCATTACTCGTACCGACAGATGCTCACGGCCTTTCAAGTCCTCCGTGACAAGATGGAGCAAGCCCGCAGGAAGCACGGCATTTCCACCGTTGTCGCCCCGCGGTAACGGATGCTCTCCTGCTTCTGTATTCAGCTCCTTCAAAAAGCCGGGTTCTACTCCTGGAACGAGCCTACGAATCGTGCTATCTTCCGTGCCCAGCAGAGTTCGTTTCCCAGATCAGGAGAATAAATATCCATGTTACTCGAAGGCAAAAAGGGACTGATCATCGGTGTCGCCAACAAGCACAGCATTGCCTGGGCCATTGCACAATCCGCTGCCGGCCAGGGCGCCCAGCTGCTGTTTAATTACCAGAATGAACGGCTCCGAGAGAACGTCGAAGAACTCGTCGCCACCATGCCCGGCGCGAAAGCCTTTTCCTGTGACGTGGGGGATGACGCGCAGATCGCAGCGTTGATGCAGAACGTCGAAAAAGAAACGTCAAAGCTCGATTTTCTCGTCCACTCAGTCGCCTTTGCCCCGCGCGAAGAGCTTATGGGCCAGTTCGTGAATACCACGCGACAAGGATTCGCCACGGCGCTTGCCGTCAGTGCCTACTCTCTCGTCGCCGTCACCAGAGCCGCTCTCCCGTTGATGACTGACGGGGGCTCGGTTGTCACGCTCACCTACCTCGGAGCAGAGCGGGTCGTGCCTCATTACAATGTGATGGGGGTCGCCAAAGCCGCACTCGAAGCCACCGTCCGCTATCTCGCCCATGACCTCGGACCCAGGAACATTCGGGTAAATGCCATTTCGGCCGGTCCGATCAAGACGCTTGCCGCCCGCGGTGTCTCCGGCATCAGCAAGATGGTGGATCACCACCGAGAGTTCGCACCACTCCGCCGCGCAACGGAACAAGGCGAAGTCGGCGACACGGCATTGTTCTTGGTCAGTTCGCTAGGACGTGGAATTACCGGAGAAGTGATCTACGTCGATGGCGGGTATCACATCCTAGGCTCACTCGCCTCGGTGGAATAACACGATGTGGATCTTGTAACGTGCAGCCGTGGACCTACGAGAGACGAGAAACATACGACGTGTCACGCTCGATGGTTACTCGAGTGTTCGCCTGAGGGTTTTCAGTTTTCCCCGTTTCGTCTTACTCTCCAACCGCCGTTCCTTTGACCCCTTCGTCGGCTTCGTCGCTCTGCGTTTCCTGCGCGGGATGGCCACGCTCTGAATAAGTTCGCTCAGTCGGGCGAACGCATCCTCTCGATTCTGCTCTTGGCTCCGATATTGTTGGGCCTTGATCGTCACCACGCCCTCTTCTGAAATGCGGTGATCGTTCAGTTTCAGAAGCTCTTCTTTGTAGAACGGCGGCAACGAAGAAGCGGCGACATCGAACTGCAAATGAATAGCGGACGAGACTTTGTTGACATTCTGTCCGCCAGCACCCTGTGAGCGCATCGCATGGATGTCGATTTCAGAATCAGGGATGATGATGTGTGAGGAGATGTAGAGCATAAACGCTACGAATCGTACAAGAGGAATGCCAGGAGGCCTATGACAATCCCTCTAAAGCATGTGCTCATGGCACATGGTGGAGCAGCCAATTTGAACATCTTGCTAGAAGTACGTGCCTGTGGCAAGACGTAACGTTCACGAAGGCTGATCTGAAGATTATGACAGTTCCGGCAGGCGATCGATGATGCGCAGGCTCACTTCGTTGCCCACTTGCATTTGCACCATCTTGGTCGTCAGGCTCTCACGAACCCTGTGGGCATCCTCCAGTTTAAATTGAATCTGTCCACCACATCGCTCAACCAGGTGAAAGAGCAACAAGTTCGTAATGTGCTGTAATTCTTCGTCACTCGTGTGCGAGCTCAGGTTCAAGATCTTTGACATTGGGGAAGCTCCAGCTCGGTCATCGGACCCGCCTCACTTATCGCCGAATCATCCGTTGTTCCACAATGCCCCAAAGGGAGGGGGAGATCTGTTTCTGCAAAGAAATACTCTCGAGATAATCAGATCGTCTGCGCATAATTATATGGAGTTTCAATGACTTAGAAGTGTGAACCGCTCGCATGCCGCGGAAATACTCTACGGTGGGCCTGAATTTCACTAGTCTGCGTGTCTGAGATAACAACAGAAGTGCGCCCTGCAGGATGCTCAAAATCAGCATCCTGCTCGGAGGGAGGTTCAACGAATCAGGACTTCGAATCCTGAAATTCCTCATGCCAGGCCATCTGAATCGCTTCCAGGATTTTTTCGTTCGATTTTTTTGGATCGTCTTTGAAGTCTGGGAGTGCCATGATCCAAGCGTGCATGTCGGTGAATCGAACGGTAAGCGGGTCAGAATCCGGATGTTCTTCAACCAAACGGATCGCAATATCCTCGGCATCCTGCCACATTAAATCCATGAGTCATTCCTCGTATCTTGCCGTTCGTTCTTCATGAAGCGCTGCGAGACCCGCGTCACGTGATCTCGGAAAGTTTTTTATTTTCCAAGGCTTCCTTCAACGACGTATCCATCAAGACTTCGGCGAGATGATGGGTGGCCGTCTCGAGATCGGCCATCTTGGCTCTGATAGCCTTGTGATCGTCTCCTGATTTTGTTGACACGACCTCGGCGATCGCGGTTTTGATCACGGATAGTTCTTCTTTCCCCACTAGGTGGGAGCCTTGCTTAAGCGCCTTGTCCGTGGCCATCAGGATGGCGTCAGCTTCGGTTCTGGCTTCAATGAGCTGGCGTGCTTTCAAGTCGCCGGCCGCAAACTTGTACGACTCACCGATCATCCGTTCGACTTCGTCGTCACTCAAGCCATACGATGGTTTTACGGCGAGCGATTGGGTATCGCCGGTGCGAACATCCCGGGCTGAAACATTCAGGATTCCGTTCGCGTCGATTAAGAACGTGACTTCGATGCGTGGGACGCCGGCTGGCAGCGGAGGGACTTTTAACCGAAAGCGGGCCAGACTGCGGTTGTCCTTCACCAGTTCTCGTTCGCCTTGGAGGATATGGATGTCCACGCCGGTTTGGCCGGCGACGTAGGTTGTAAACATTTCCTTGGCACTGGCCGGGATGGTCGTGTTGCGTCGTATCAAGCTGCTCATCACTCCGCCCATGGTTTCGATGCCAAGGGAAAGAGGTGTCACATCGAGGAGCAACAGATCGGTCGTTCCGCCGCTAAGAATGTCGGCCTGGACGGCCGCGCCGAGCGCGACGACTTCGTCGGGATTGAGTTCGCAGTGTGGTTCCTTCCCGAACAGAGCCTGAACATGCTGCCGAACGAGTGGCATACGAGTCGCGCCGCCGACGAGGACTACCTCATCGATGTTGTTCGGAGTAAGGCCGGCATCTTTCAGGGCGAGACGGCAGGGTCCGAGTGTGCGCTCCACCAAGTTTAGGGTGAGGGATTCGAGTTGATCGCGCGTGAGATCTCGTGAATACCGGCCTTTGCCCTCTGGCAGGTCGAGTATAGCTGTGGTATTCAGCTCATCGGAGAGTCTGATCTTTGTCCGTTCAGCCTCCAGTCGGACCGCCTGCATGTGGTCGGGATAGGCGTTCAGATCGAGACCATGCTGTTCGCGGATGTCCTGTACAAAGACATCTGCGATCTGGTGATCGAAGTCATCGCCTCCGAGATGAGTGTCGCCATTGGTTGCAAGGACTTCGAAAATGCCGTCCTTGAGCTTCAGGATGGAAATATCGAAGGTTCCCCCGCCAAGGTCATAGACGGCAATCGTGCCCTGAGTCTTCTGTTGGAGCCCGTAGGCCAGCGAGGCAGCGGTCGGTTCATTGATAATTCTCAACACTTCGAGCCCTGCGATCATGCCCGCATCTTTTGTGGCTTGCCGCTGGCTATCGTTGAAATAGGCAGGAACGGTAATGACAGCTTTGGTAATGCTCTCGCCGAGATGCGCCTCGGCCCGTTGCTTCAGTTCCTTCAGGATCATGGCCGATATCTGCGGCGGCGAATAGGTTTTCTCGCCGAGCTTGATCCGGATCACCCCGCCCTGTTCCGTCAAGTGGTAGGGGAAGTAGGCCAGCTCGTCCTTAACGTCCTCAAGGCTCCTTCCCATGAATCGCTTCACGGAATAGACGGTCCGTTCTGGGCTGCGCGTCAAGTGTTCTTTCGCTGGATCGCCGACGATCAGCCCGTTGTCGGTCATCGCGATGACAGAGGGAACCATTGTCCGCTCGTTCCGACCCGGGATTACACGCGGTTGTCCGTCCGCCATATAGGCCACGAGCGAATTCGTTGTGCCGAGATCAATACCGACGATACGAGCCATGACGGTGATTATCCGATGGTTGAGACGAGATCGTTCACGATGTTCTTGACGTAGGTGCGGTTGGAGAGATTTTCTCGCATCTGCTTCAGTATTCGGCTGCGCTCGACCCTTGCCTGCTCGGTGGCTTCCCCGCGATCTTGAAGTGCATCCCACTGAACAAAGAGTTGCTGTAGGGCGGCCTCGATGTCCCGTTGCCGTTGTACAAGCGTATTCCGCTCCGATTGGATCTTCGCACGGAGCGTCGACTCGGCTTCTGATGTCTTTCCAGCAGCTCGATATTCATTCAATGTGTCTTGGAGTTCCAGAATTTCTTCAAAGAGGTCGGCGGGAGGAGAATTCCGAATTTGTTTCACCGATCCTGCTTCCAGATCGAGAAGATACTCAGCCCGCTCTATCGGGTCGCGGAGCGTCCGGTACGCGGTATTCAACAGAGCAGAATTGCCGAGGCTGATGGTCTGTTCGGCAGCGCTCTTATTCTGATAGAAATCAGGATGGAACGCGCGGCTCAATTCGTAGAATTTGCTTTCAAGTTGGCGCTGGTCGATCGTGAGGCGGCGCGGGAGGCCCAGGCAGGTGAAGTAATCGAATTCTTTCGAAACGGGTTGGACCTTGACGCATCGATCACAGAAATATTCACCGGATATTTCTGACTGGCAGTGCCAGCACATGCTGCGAGCCATCTGCAGGTCACGAGGGCTTGAACTGTGGGTATGCTGATGGTCCATCCCGCTACCTCTTCTGACAAGAGGGGCATGGCAACCTGCCATGCCCCTGAACGTTTCCAATGCCTTGCTGACGCTTCTTAGGCCGAAAATGACTCTCCGCAGCCACAGGTCTT
>DATNCR010000288.1:0-13435 GCA_035607135.1 Nitrospiraceae bacterium | reverse complement strand
GCTAATGAAGTCATTCATGATCACCTCCTGCGGCAGCGGTCGTGTGGTGCAACTGAGCCGGCTCGACGGGTTGGAGGGCCGGAGGTTGCCACCTTTCAACCAGATAGGATTTCATGCGTTCGAATGTCTGGCATAAGACTTCGATTTTCTGTTCTGCTTCGGTGGACGTCAGGCCTTGAGTGGCGTAGACGAACGAGGCGGTTCGACCTAAGTACAGGGGGGTGAGAGCTTTCAGAAGATGCTCGCGCGGCATGATTCGCTTGCGGTACGCGGTGGCCGCATCGTAGACGACCTGGACCCACAATTCATCGGGAATACGACAGTCGGTGGTCGATGTTCCTTGGAGAGTGCGTAGTTGAGTGAATGTATCGTTGGTCAGGATCTGTCGCCAGATGGGTTCAAGATCAGCAAGGCCTTGTCGATAGTGCGACACCATCCGCTCCACGTTGACATTGACCGGTTCGACCCCGACCTCATAGGGAAACCCAAAAAGTGGAACCGGTTGCGATCCCTTCTGCCGGGACCAGAGGCTTTCATGCTGTTCCATTAATGCAAAGAGGGCTCCCATCACTTGCATCAACATGGCAGAGAGGTCGGCAGAAGGGTCCTTGGGATTATGGATTTTTGCGCCGAGGAAGCTTTGGCAGACTCGTGCGCCACTGGCGATGGCTTCCGTCGTCATCCAGATATCGATGCCGAACCTCGCTACTTCCGAGTCCCACACATGCTGGTCGAGATAGTGGGCTGCGAGGGCACCGGAAAAACCGAACTCCCCGCCGATGGGCTGGCGGATCCGTTGCCCATAGAGCGCCCTGGTGAGTGGGTAGGCGAGACTGTTCGTGATCGTGCCGTCGTATTTGTGGCGGAGATAGTAAGGGGCGACGTAGTCGTATCCCTCTTCCATGATCGGACGAAGTAATAGTTCGATCCATTCCGGTGAAATGCTGCGAAGATCCGCGTCGACGACTGCGCAGGCCCTGGCCTTCAGGCGTCGCGCAATCTCGAAGATCGTTCGGAAGGCACTCCCTTTCCCGGGAATGCCATGGTACGGCGTGACGATCCGATGCAAGATGCTTTGCTGGTCGGCGATAAAGAAGTGTTGGAAGTCGATGGTGGTGCGGGCGACGATGGCTGGCGTCTCATCTGAGGAACCGCCGTCGGAGTTGACCAAGACGGCCCGTCGGCCAGGGAAGTGTTTGGCGAGGCCCACGCTGACGGCCCGGACGACATGACCGACCGTGTCCGCATTATTGAAACTGGGAATCCCGACCAAGATCTCCGCCGAGCCGATATCATCAAGCCGTGCCTCAGTCGGGGGAGTAAGTGGTGTGAGACTCGTAGTCATGACTATTTGGCTGCCGGTTCAGATGTCGGGTCCCACGCATGATCTGTTTCGACAGCGTCAATGAGACGTTCGAAAATATCGGGCACGGCGTGGGTCACGCGGCTCCAATTGGAAATCATGGGGACACCAAGCGGATCCTCGAGAAACCCGTCGGTGGCCAGTTTCATGCCTTTTAAGAAAACTTCGACAGCCGTTCTTTCTTGGTGCCGGTCGAACGTGAGGCTGTTGATGGCCGCGTCGTTCTCATAGCGGCTGATCGCCTCTTGCGCGGCTTGCAAATACGTTGCTCGCAAGGTCTTGAGGACTCCATCAGATAGGATGACGCCCTCGCTCGCGAGATTCCTGAAAAGTGATTTCGTGATGTCGGCGCACATCTTGAGGAGGCCGGCGTCTGGATCGTGATCCGAGAGGTCTTGGTGTTTGTGATCATAGGCATCCGCAATATCGGCCTGACAAATGCGGCGCAAGGCACAGTTCCGATAGACCTCCGCGAGGACACCGATTTCGAGACCCCAGTCACCTGGAAATCGGTTGGTCCAGGCCAGGTCACGCACCATGGCGAACTCGCCGGCCAGTGGGTAGCGAAAGCTGTCGAGAAATGTCAGGAGCGAGTGAGGTCCCACAAGCTGTTGAAGGCTTCGGATCAGAGGGGTGATGAATAAGCGGGTTACTCGCCCATGGAGACGGTCGGTCACGCGACTGTAGTAGCCTTTGCAGAATTCATAACCGAGATTCGGATTCGCGATGGGATAGCAGAGACGTGCCAGATATTCCCGATTATAGCTTGTGATGTCGCAGTCGTGGAGTGCGATGACCTGGCTGTTATTTCTGGCCAGCACATAACCGAAGGCGGTCCAACAACCTCGTCCCTTGCCCTGCATGCCGATATCGAGGTTGTGTTCAGTCAAGAGCTTGAGGATGGCTTGGATGCGCGCACCGTCATTCCAGATGAGACGAACCCGTTGGGGGAGTACGGAAAAGAATTGCTTGGCCATACGAAATTCCAATGCCGAGGCACGATCCAACGAGATGACGATCTCATTGAGGTAGGACACACTTTCAAGCGTGTCCACGATGGCCTTCAATGCCGGACGTCCCAATTCTGCATAGAGGGAGGGGAGGACCAGCGCGATGGGATTGGCACGCCCATAACGAGCTAATTCTCGCTCGAGCTGGTCGAGGTTCGATTGTCCGAGGCGGTGAAGCACCGTCACGACACCGTTTTGGTAGAAGTCTGACATGGAGGCCTCCTATGAGCGACCTGCCAGCCCGGCTGGCAATGAGGTGCAGTGCGATCAAGAGCAGGCGTCAAGGACGTATGCCGCATGAGCAATGGCTGCAGTACCTCAGTATATTACACTAAATGTGCAGGTGCTGTGCCACTAGGAAATGCACCAAGGCTTGGACATTCGGGACGCGAGCCAAAGTGAGGGGTGAAGAGGTTGGTGGAAAAACCCTTCACTTCTTAGATAAAAGGCTATGGATACAGTCTACTAATCTGCACTATTCATGACGCTGTGTCGCAGCAGCACATCCCAGACGCTCGTGAATCATGCGGGCTAAGGGCGATCGGTGGACACTCGTTTGGCGAGGCGATGTGCAAGCCGTACCATGCCGGCTGAGCGATCAGCTGGATCGAGCAACACATTCATAACATGCAAGCGGCTGGGGTCGGCCAGGGCGAAAGCGAGTCCACGCTCGAACTCTCCTTGCGTGGTGATCCGCGTGCCGACTCCACCTCCGATCATGTCACAAATCCGTTCATAGCGCCATTCGTGGACATCGTTGAAGGGGCCTTCGAGGATCTCCCGTTCAGTGGAGTAGCCTCGATTGTTCAGCACCACGACTATCGGCGTTTGGCCGTATCGTACGGCGGTCGAGAGTTCCGTTCCCGTCATTTGAAACGCGCCGTCACCGACCAACACAATCGGTCGAAGCGTCGGATCGGCAAATGAGGCTCCCACGGCTGCCGGGACGGCAAACCCCATTGAGGTGTAATAGGCCGGAGCAAGGAACTCGAACCGCCGGTGGACGTGGAGGTCGGCTGCTGCAAAGAGCGATTCTCCGACGTCGGCGATCACGAGGGTGCGTTCATCCAACAGGCCATCGAGGTGGCGGAAGAGCCCATTCAAGGTCACGGGGGCATCCGGTGTGATGGTGCCTTGTGCCGTGGGGAGCGGTGCCGGCAGCGGGCGGGTTGGAAATGTAGGGAGGGGGTTGGTCACCAGTGCTTTGACAAAGTCTTGAAACCGGATCTCATCGTAGCGATGGTGTTTAATGGCTACCCGATCGGCCGTCGCGTGAATCGTCCGGCCCTCCGACAACAAGGGCGAATGCGCATCGAGATCTTCGACATCGGATAAGATGGACCCCAGGATCAGCAGGCAGTCAGATTCATTGATGAACTGCTGGACCTCGTCACGTGCGATGAGGCCGCCGTACACTCCGACATAGAGTGGGTGGTCTTCACGGATGATGGATTTGCCTAGTAAGGTCGAGGCGATGGGCACGTTGAGCTGTTCGACGAGGCGGGTTAGATCGTCTTGCAGGCCGAATCGTCCGATCTCCGCACCGGCCAAAATAGCCGGCCGTTTGGCCGAAGCTAACATGGCATGGACTTCGGCAATGGCTTCGTCCAGGGCGGCGATATCGCTAGGTTGATCGTCGAGACATAAGGGTCGTAACGGGCTTGCTAGCGGCGTATGCACGAGATCACGGGGGATTTCGATGTAAATCGGGCGGCGATAGCGTAATAGCGCCGCAAAGGCCCGATCCATTTCACGTTCAGCGGTTGAAGGATCGTCCAGCGAGATGGCGGCGACTGTAATCTTCTCGAAGACCTCTCGCTGTGTGGAAAAATCACGCACCATGTGGTGCATGTAGGGCGTGCGAATACGCTCCGAAAGTCCCGGCGATCCGGTGAGCAGCACCACCGGAGATCGTTCGGCATAGGCACAAGCGATTGCATTGACGGTATTGAGCCCGCCAACGCAGTAGGTCACACAGACCGCGCCGATACCATTGATCCTCGCATAGGCATCTGCCGCGAACCCCGCACTATCCTCGCGTGTAGTCCCGACATGTTGAATCGGTGAAGCCTCAATCAATTGGTAGAGGCTAAGGACATAGTCGCCGGGAATTCCAAAAATATGGCGGACCCCCAATTCATGGAGTCGATCGATCACGGCGGAACCAATGGTCGGCTTTCGTTTCATCATTGGGCTTCCTGGTTCATGGAACCGCAAGTATGATGCACGTCTCGCATAGTCGCAGCAAACCATAGCGCGGGTCAGGCGTCAAGCAATCAGATGTGTCCGGGGGGCTTGACGTTCGGTTCGCGTCATTGGATAAGTACGCAATGCCTCCTCATGGTGACAGTCCGCGCGGTCGCGTCCGTCTTTTGCGCACAGGTGCAGTTGAGGCCGTGGGGCATCTATGGGTCTATGCCGGTTATGTCGAAGAGGCCAGCAGTGAGCTAGTCTCGGGCGATGTGGTCGATGTCTTGGCACCGAGTGGACGATTCTACGCCAGAGGTCTTTACAATCCCGAGTCCAAGATCCGCGTGCGGATCCTGACCTTCGCCGATGAACCAATTACAGAGGGGTTTTGGCGGGAACGACTCGCGCAGGCCGTCAGACTGCGCCAGCGGATCGTCACCGGTACCAATGCCTATCGCCTCATCTATGGAGAAGCAGATCGATTGCCAGGTTTAATCGTGGATCGTTATGACGACGTATTGGTTATGCAAACTCTGTCCTCCGGTATGGACCGCCGGAAAGACATGCTGGCCGATCTCCTGTGTCAGGAATCCGGAGCGGCGCGAGTGTATTTGCGGAACGATGCCAAGAGTCGCATGTTGGAAGGGCTGCCGGCGCAAAAAGGATTTCTTCGAGGAGGTGGCGCGACGATGGTCGATATCTACGAGGGGTCCGCGCAATTTCTCGTCGATATCGAACGCGGGCAGAAAACTGGTTGGTTCTGCGATCAGCGAGAGAATCGAATCGCGACGGAACGGCTCGCGGCAGGCGGGGAGGTGCTCGAGGTATTTGCGCATACCGGAGCGTTTGGTATTCATGCCGCGCTTGCTGGAGCCAAGTCGGTTGAAGGATTGGATGTGAGTGAGGAGGCCGTGGCGCTCGCGCGCAACCATGCCGTGCTTAACAAGGTTGATGGTTGTTGTGTCTATCGATCCGCGGAGGCATTCGAAGAGATGAGAAAGTTAGAACGAGCTGGGCGCAAATACGACCTGGTGTTGCTCGATCCCCCTGCATTTGCTCGAAGTAAACAGGCTGTGCCGCGAGCTCTGGCTGGATACAAAGATGTCAATCTGCTTGGGATCCGACTCACCAAGCCAGAGGGATTCATGGTCACGAGTTCCTGCTCCCACCATGTGACTGAACAGGAACTATGGACGGGCATTCGCCTTGCTGCACGAGATGCGAAGCGGCAGGTCCGCCTGCTCGAACAGCGTGGACAGGCCAGCGACCATCCCATTCTTGCCACCATGCCGGAAACCCGGTACTTAAAGTGTTTCATCCTGCAGGTTCTCTAGCAGAATGCGGAGAACTCATTCAGCTACATGACTTCAATGGCTCATATTGTATAACGCAACAAAAGCACATTCTCGCAGGGCACTCAAAAAGGCCGTTCAGCAAGGCCGCAGCGAGTGAAGGCCCGAGGCGTACCCTCTGGGGCGCACGGTGCGACGAATAAGGAGCACCACGTCTGTGCGCGCCGCCGAGTGGTGAGGCGGCCGGGTCCCCGTTGAGGGTCTGAACGATGCGAGAACGACGCTGGCGGACTTTTTCAGCGCCCTGCTAATCGCTTGGTGGTTCGAAGTGACCCGACGGGCGATTCTGCCAGGGGACCGTCGCCTGTTTGGCTTGTTTGACGAGACTACGCAAATTCACTTCGGCGGCACGGAGTAACTTTGGTTCTCCGCTTTGGATGATCGCGGTCAGTAGGACGTAGAGCAATCGATCCATCCGTGATCCGGACAGAATGCGTTCTGTTACAGGATCGGGGCCCGTGGGAGTGGAGCTCGTATCTTCCTCTGGATCGTCGAACAAGGTTCGAAACGACGTCGGATGACTAAAGAGCCAGGCAGGAGGGATCTTCATGGCGGCAGCGAGCACTTCGAGGAGCGAGGCAGAGGGATCAATGATTTCCGCTTCAATGTCCTCTAACACGCGTGGCAGAAGATGCGATTCGGTTGCCAAGTCATCGATCGAATGACCGCGCGAGATTCTCCAGGCTTGAATCTGTTGTCCGAGCGCCATACCGCCATAGTACTGAAATTGAGGCCTTCGCCGCAACCTTTCTCTGTCGGATGATGGACGATTCTTCTTTGAACACAATAGGTTATGCGTAATTTCTCCCAGTGGAAGATGAGCAATGTAATCAGGTATAATGCGGATT
The DNA here is from genome assembly GCA_035607135.1 of Nitrospiraceae bacterium. Lineage (GTDB taxonomy): Bacteria > Nitrospirota > Nitrospiria > Nitrospirales > Nitrospiraceae > Palsa-1315. Next base: position 6,672 of record DATNCR010000288.1, on the reverse strand, counting down.
GTCATTCATTCTCGATCCAGTGTGGAGGCATACCATGTTAGGAACAGATATTCGTGGAATTATTGCAGAAGAAGAAGAAGTACAGCGGCGCAAGGACGCCTTGAAATCGCTCCTGACCATGCGTTCCAAGCAGTTGCGTGAATCGTTGGAACAGCGTATCAAGCGTGCTCGGATTTGTGGAGATTGGATTCAGCTTTCCCAAGAAGAATGTGCCATGTTGCACAAGCAGGAAAAGCTCCACCTCAAATCCCAATTCGACAAGCTTCAGCATGAACAGGATCGAACCCGAGGGAAGTTGACTGCACTCAAACGAGCGAAGGCGAGAGCCCAACGGATTCGAGCTGCCGAAGCTGCATCCGGGCGGAAACGCCGCTGATCAAGTCCTCTTCACTGTTGCATTAGCGTGACTGCATCACTTCCCCTCCTCACGCGCTCGCAGGGGGCGCACATACGTGAACTCCTCCTTGATAGACACGTACGGACACAGGAAGGCGCCTTCGTGGTCGAAGGCGCCCACGCCGTTCGAGATCTCCTGACTCGGTATCCCGAGCACATTCTCACCATTGTCACAGCCCATGGCTATCTGCCAAAAGAAGGGCATGGCGATCGACTGGTTCGTCGATCAGCATCCTTGACACGGCAGTACTCCTGTTCCGATCTCCAGTTCTCAAAATTGTCAGATCTCGAGGCACCGCAAGGTATTCTCGCTGTGGTGCGACAACCGACATGGGATGAAGGAGAGGTTCTGACGCAGCCGACAGTCTTGGGAATTTTTGGAGAGCAGTTACAGGATCCCTCAAATGTTGGGGCCATTATCCGAACGGCTGCAGCTCTCAATGCGAGCGCTCTGTGGCTCACGCCGGAGTCAGCCGATGTCTATCAACCGAAGGTGGTTCGTGCAACGAGCGGGGTGTTGCTTGCCCTGCCGATCTTTATCGCCGGGGATGTGTCCGGATTAATCCGGCAGGGCTGTCAGATCTTTGCAGCAGAAGTGGCAGGGGGCAGGACCGTTCCGATTGACGAGATTCACCAGGTGCCACCGAAGCTTATTCTTGCTGTCGGTAACGAAAGTCGAGGTGTGTCGGCTCATCTTCGGAAGCAGGCGATCACTCGATTCACCATCCCTCTCAGCCGTGACGTTGAGTCCCTCAATGTTGCAGCTGTTGTGGCTATTGCCACGTTCTACCTCTCGCGACTTCCCAAAGAGAAATGACCTAGAGCTCATTCCTACGTGCGAATGGGCCGAGCTTCCTCAGCGCCAGCATAAAATCGGCTTCGTTGCAATGTCCCTGTTTTTTCTGTCGAGAGCGGATTGCCTTTTGCGGCACACACCGGGTCTTTTGGCCATGGGATCAGGGCTTGCCGAGAAGGGTATCGACGGATAAATCCGTCCTCAGTCCGTTGGCCGCAAGCCATTCCGGATTGAAGAGCCTCGATTGATACTTCGCACCGGAGTCGCAAAGGATCGTCACGATGGTCTGGCCCGGTCCGCGCTCGAGGGCCAGCCGTACCGCGCCGGCGATGTTGATGCCGGAGGACAAGCCGAGAAAAAGCCCCTCCTCGCGCAGGAGCTGGTAAAGGATGGTGAGTGCATCCTGGTCGGGAATGCGCCACGCGCAGTCCACGGCGAGGCCCTCAAGGTTTTTGGTCACGCGCGACTGGCCGATGCCTTCTGCAAAGGAATCGCCGTCCTTCGTGTCGGTATTGCCGTTGGTGAACCACGACCACATCGCCGCACCATACGGGTCGGCGCAGCCGACGGTAATGCGCGGATTGCGCTCTTTGAGATACAGCGTGGTTCCGGCTAGCGTGCCGCCGGTGCCGACGGCGGAAACAAAGCCGGTCACCTCCCCAGCGGTCTGCTCCCAGATTTCCGGGCCGGTGGTGCGGTAGTGCGCGGAGCGGTTGGCGGTGTTGTCGAATTGATTGGCCCAGAACCAGCCCTTTTCCTCCGCCATCCGCCGGGCGACATGGTTGTAGTTTCCCGGATTGGAATACGGATTCTCCGGCACGGTGAGGACCTCCGCACCCAGCAGGACAAGGAGATCGATTTTTTCCCGTGACTGGTTTTCAGGAATGACGATGACGGAATGGTAGCCCCTAGCGTGGCCGATGACTGTGAGGCCGATGCCGGTGTTCCCAGCCGTGCCCTCGACGATGGTATCGCCAGGCCGCAGGAGCCCTCTGGCCTCGGCGTCCTCGATGATGCCAAGCGCAGCGCGGTCCTTCACCGATCCGCCAGGATTCATGAATTCAGCCTTGCCGAGGATTTCGCTGCCGGTTAGCTCCGAAAGGCGGCGTAGGCGGATGAGCGGGGTATTGCCGACATGGCGATCCACCCCATGATAGCGTGAAGCGTTCATCTAATAGGTTTGCAGGTCCACCCCTGCAATCCGGGAAAAGGGCTAAGCATTGTTGCGCCGACCAGCCGGATGGCATAGACCGCGGCGGCGATCCGGATTATATTGTCAGGGAGCGTCAGGATTTCGACAGAGATGGTTTTCGAAAGCATGCGGAGATTTTACACAGAAAATGGCTTGGAAAATCAAAGGAAATCTTCGACCCTCGCTTCACACTGGTGGCTGCTTCGCTGCGGGATTGGGCAACCCAGGGTACGTCTGAGACAACGGTCTTAGTTAAACCTGCGATTGGACTTCCCATCTGTGGAGTAATGACCTCACAAATTAAGGGATTGGGGGTGGAAACAATTGGGTTGGTAACTACTGAATATAAAGGGCGGGACTTTTCACCCTCTTCCCATTGACAAAGCCAAGGACATTTTTTGGTTGAAGTGTGTTTTAGCTTGCCTGCGCCCCTTTCGCTTCTATGTAGAACAGATCTCACCCTGCGGAGGAGCTTGGGTTAGCCAACGCATAACCTTCTTCGATCAGTTAACCCTGTGTTTCAAATTCAGTAAATATTTCCCGGTCTATGTAAGTGTCTGGGTTCAGGGCTATATGGTTCACTTCGGCGAATTTTTTGGCACCCCAAAAGGTCCAGAATCTGGCTGCTAGCGATCTGTTGGTAGTTGTGGATCCGTCACTGGCAATGTAGCGGGTACCAGCTTCCTCTTGCTGTTTCGATCCGGCAAAGATCACAAACAGCGTTTGCTTCTTTTTCCGTGGCAGGACGCCACCATCATTGGTTAATGGCACTACGGTAAAGTCCCTTCTTATCTACGAAGCTGCCTAACTGGTCGGGCTGTCTTCACGGGGGAATCCTAGGTCGGCATCTATCACATATTATTCCGCTGTTCTCCATACATCTTTAGTAGGTGTACGAGAGCGCATGGACCTATTCGCATAGGTCTATCGCAATTATCCTTCTCTGCATCGGTGTGCCTAATGCCTGCCCCTTTAGCTAGGTGTCTCCCTAGTAGGCATGGCCCACTGCCTCAATCATCGTTAATGAGAACTAGAAAACATGAGTGACTAAAAATGTTCCGGTCCATAGAAGCTTTCAGTTGTGGGACACTCTCGCCGCCGGCGTCGCAAGTAGTATCCCCACCGCTAGGAGGCCATCATGAAAAATAGGAGAAGCCTGTTCATCCATGCCCTTGGCCCTCTTGCAATATTGGTTCTTTTGTTCCTTGACGGACCCATAGCCGCGATCGCCGACGACTCCATTGACGACGCGAAACAGCCCCGCCTGAAAGCCTGGAGCAATATCATCCCCACTGCTAAGCGATTCGTCGTGTTAGCCGATTTCAACAACGAAGCTGTCTTGGACCGCGAAACGGGGCTAGTCTGGGAACAATCGCCATCCTCATTGCGGGATGACATCAAAAGTTGGAAGGATGCTCGCCTCACCTGCGCCAATAAAGCCGTCGGGAGGCGCCAAGGTTGGCGGCTGCCGTCCATCATAGAGTTTGCCAGCTTGATCGATCCCTCAATACCCTCCCCGGGCCTGTCCCTACCTGCGGGCCATCCCTTCAATGCCCCGACTTCCGTCCGCTATTGGTCGGCGACATCGAGTGCGGCGGATGAAGCTCCGCCCAATGCGTGGGTCATGTACGTCAGCGGTGGCATTGTGCAAGTCGAACCTAAGACCAACTTCCGCAACATCTGGTGTGTGCGTGGTCCGATGAATACGGACGCCTATTGAGGTTGGAGAAGTGAGTGGTAGGAGGTGGGGTGACGACAGCGCTATGGATGTATACGTTCTGGTTGGGATATTGCGTCAGCACCAACCCCTCAAATAGCTTGGCGTCCAGGAAGCACACCATAGCGGACGTGCTTCGCATAGGTTTGAATCGTGATTTCCTCCCACACCTTGAAACACATCTGAAAGTCTTCAGGATTAGAGTCAGGTGGTGCCGGAGCTGGTTCGCGGTGGAAGGCTTCATAGCCACTTGGTTTAAGGATTAGCTGATAGGCAGATATCATGAGGGGCCAGTGGCAGTGGGGTCAGTCCTCTCATGTTCTTCCCATTCAAATTCAATCGGATTAAGCCCGATTGCTGAACCAGGATCAAGATTTTGTTTCTTCTGGGTTCTTAGGAGGCGATCTAACATTGGCCAGTAGAATTTTCAGCGCTCTATAGAGGGACCGAAAGAGGGCCCGGCCTAATTTTCGATTTCGTTGAAATTTCTATGCCACTGTATGGTACGGCGTTTGGTGGTGCCGAGGGACAGAATTGAACTGTCGACACCAGCCTTTTCAGTGCCGCAACAACCTAAGCAGAATCAATGCGTTATAACCAAAAGACGATGCAAAAAGTGACATTTAATGTCATGGAAAGTCAATGAGTTACAGAGTCAGGTGCCACTAGTGGCACCTCATAAGGCCCGAAGATTTGAGGCCTTTTGGCCGTGATGATTTAGAGCGGCGATCAATTCTTGTTGGATGCGCAACTCGCGGCTATGTCGTGGAGTGAGGTGGAACAATCCAGAGTTTGGAAAGTCCTTTTAGAATCAATTGGTCCAGCACGGACAATTCCCGCACAATCTCCATGGCGCGAGTCGGATCTTGCGTCTCAACCATTTCAGCCATCAATCGAATCTGATTTGCCACAGTATGGGTTAATTCGCTCTGCGTCTTGTCAAGGGCAAGACGACACAGATTTGCCCATTGCTTTCCATGCGGGGGAAATTGGCTAACACGAATCATTGACTCGTGAGGCGCTACACGCTACAGTGGAATTATGATCGTCAGTTTCAGGCACCGGGGGCTTAAAAGGTTTTTCGAGGAGGAGGATCCCCGGAAGCTGCCGCCGGATATGGTCGATCGGATTAAGGCTATTCTGGCGCGATTGCACCAAGCGGAGGTGATTGAGGACATGAACATCCATTCCTACCGGCTTCATCCGTTGAAAGGAAACCGGAGAGGGGAGTGGGGCGTAACGGTGAGGGCAAACTGGCGCATTACCTTTTCGTTTGAAGAGGGGGACGCCATGGACGTGAATTTGGAGGATTACCATTGAAGAAGGAGGGTGCTATGAAGGTTTTGAAAATGAGGAACCCCCCGCATCCAGGCTTTTCGGTGCGCGTGGACTGTTTGGAGCCGCATGAGCTGAGTGTGACTGAAGGGGCGAAGATCCTTGGTGTGTCGCGGTCGGCGCTGAGTCATCTGGTAAACCAGAGTGCCGACCTGTCCTGGGATATGGCGATTCGTCTGGCCAAAGCCTTTGGCAGTACGCCGGAGGGATGGATGCGGTTGCAGTTTCAGTATGATGCGGCCCAGGTGGAAGAGCGGGCCAAAAGGATAAAAGTGAAGACTTTTGCGCATGCGGTTTAGCTCGTCTAAGGCCCGCTGATTAAGAGTCCGACCGAAGACCTATCTCAGATCATCAAGAAGAGGAAGCATCGGCTAAAAAGGGAGGATTCGTGATAACACTCCTCATCATGGGTCATGGTGTTTTGGTACGAGGTTGGCACCAAGTGTCAGGAATGTTCTCGAATACTACTCCCTATGAATCTATTCTTGCTGTAAGAGATCGCAACGATACTTGCCAGGAAACGAGCGAGAAGAGGGAAGGTGAAGTGCGGGATTATGAAGCACCCCAGAGATAGAATTGAAGAATCAAGGCGGCTGAAGAAGGCACCCCAGGCATTTCGTGGTAACAGATGCAGGTCGTGAAAGCAGGAAATGATGGATCGTTGCTTTCTCCACTGACATGATCGTGACGGTGCAGTCTTGCTGATGAGTTCATCCAGCTTGTAGGCTACAGAGACACCAGGTTAATCACATAGTGGATGAAGGCTGACATGACGAAGATTCTCGTCATAGACGATGATGCCCGCGACCGGGGCCTCCTAGCTGCCGTCCTAGAGGAAAGAGGATACGAAGTTATTTTGGCAGACAACGGTGGGGCAGGGTTGACATTATGTCATCGGCAAACTCCTGATGCGGTCCTGTTGGACCTCCAGATGCCGGGAATCGACGGTCGCAGCCTCCTGCGGCAATTGCGGATACTACACCCTACACTGCCAGTGGTAGTGTTTAGTGGACACGGCACAGAAGAGATTGAGCAAGAGATGCTGAACCAGGGCGCCACGGCCTTTATTCAGAAGGCATTTTCGCTGGACCAACTGGGGTTGGCATTGCAGGAGGTCCTACCCTCCCCCCAGGCAAGCTGACAGGTGCACGCGCCAGACCGGGGGGCCCCTTCGGAAGCAGGGCTCCCGCGATGCATACTAGGGCTTCTGAAGTGCTCGGGCCTTTGTTTTTGCCG
>DATNCR010000281.1:0-10560 GCA_035607135.1 Nitrospiraceae bacterium | reverse complement strand
ATCGGCAATGCGATCAGATTTACGATGCCGGGCGGCCGTATCACCGTCGATTTCAAGACAACCCCCGAAGGTTTTGTTCAAACCTGTGTCGCCGATACCGGCTGCGGAATTGACCCGGAGCACGTTGGAAATATCTTCCAGGAGTTTTCCAAGGTGCCGTCTGCCCTACCCTCCGCTCAGGGGGCTCAGCTTGGGCTGTTCATCACAAAAAGCCTGGTAACCATGCACCGAGGAACCATCTGGGTGGAGAGCACGCCAGGAGCCGGCACTCGTTTTTATTTCACGGTGCCTGTCGCCTCTTCGCGAGAAGACTGCTCGAAGGTTGAGGGCTGAAGATGCGAAGGCTGATCGGACCTCGATCGAACCATCGCCCGTCGCGCTCGTCTCGCTTTTCGCGCCTGACGTGCCCTATTTTAGTGATTGAAGGAGTGTATTTTCCAATGTATCTAATCTACAATCCCACGAGGATTCGTAACTGCTCAGTAGATAGACTGAAAGCTTTTAGGCGTCGATCCTTGGGGTCTTTCAGCCTAAGGACTCGACTAATAACCTTCAGCCTTCAGTCTAAACACCTGAGTGCCAATGAGCCTGAACACCTGGGTCCACCATGCGCGCCAAAATCCTAATCGTCGACGACGACCGCGATATTCTTCTCGGACTCGAGAATCGTATCACCTGGATGGGGCACGAACCTGTCACTGCCGACAACGGTAAGGATGCGTTGCGTCTGATTGAACAAGGAGACTTTGATCTCGTACTGCTGGATTTGGAGCTACCGGTCCTGTCCGGTCTGGAAATCCTGGAACGGGTAAAAGGCACCTCGCACATCGATCGCCGCACCGAAGAAGACACCCAAGTAGCCTACGGTACACCCTTCATCATCATCCTGACCGCATTCGGCACCATCGAGCGCGCCGTCCACGCCATGCAGCTTGGCGCATTCGATTTCATGACGAAACCGTTCAGTGCTGACCATCTGACCGTCGTGGTCAATAAAGCCCTGGCGACCGCGGCGCTGTACCGACAGGTCGACGTCCTCCGAAAAGAAGTCGACGACCGGTACGATCACCTTGTAGGGGCCAACGCCAAGATGGCTGCCCAACTCACGATCGCCAGACAAGCGGCGCCGTCCGACGTGACCGTCCTCCTGCTCGGTGAAACCGGGACAGGGAAGGAAGTCGTGGCCCGCGCCATTCATCGCTGGAGTCCACGCCGCTCGAAACCGTTTATCGCAGTCAATTGTGCCGCGCTCCCGGAGAACTTGCTCGAGAATGAACTGTTCGGCCATGAAAAGGGCGCCTTCACCGGGGCGGTCAAACGGGAACCGGGAAAAATCGAGGTGGGAGAAGGCGGAACGGTGTTTCTGGATGAAATCGGAGATATGCCGCTGCCGTTACAAAGCCGCCTGCTGCGGGTCATCCAGGATCAGACCTTCTATCGAGTCGGCGGAACCCAGTCGGTCCACACCAATGTCCGTTTCCTCGCCGCCACGAACAAAGACATACGGCGAATGATCAAACAGGGCACATTTCGTGAGGATCTCTACTACCGGCTCGCCGTGATCACCGTGACGCTTCCGCCCCTGCGTGAACGTATAGACGATGTCCCTGCACTCGCCCAGCATTTTCTCAATCGTGCGGTTAAAACGGGAGTACATTGCTCCTGCACATTGAGTGACCGCGCTGTACAGGCATTGCAACAGTATGCATGGCCTGGCAACATCCGCGAACTGGACAATGTGCTGACACGCGCGCTCATCTTGTGTGCGGATGAGACGCTTGAGCCCGCCCACCTGCATCTGGCGGATTCCCTGTCTCTCTCGACCACCGAGACCGAGACAGGATCTCGGTCCCGTCACTATCATGACCTCATGGCAGCCTACAGCCGGAAAATCATCGAAGAGGCCTTGCACAGAAATGGAGGGAACCGAACACGAGCATCCGAAGATCTCGGCCTTCAGCGGACCTACCTCACAAAGCTGCTCCGTCAGAAGGAAATCTCCACCGAACCGCCCAAAGACTTTTCCCCATCCTCCGAGGAAGACGCACGCTGAGTCTCTCTGGTCTATTCGGTCTGTCTGGTCTGTCTGGTCGAAGGAACCAGACAACCAACCAAAACACCAGAGAGACTAGGTAGACAAGACAGACCGAATAGACCAGACGAACCTGTCATTTATTCGAGCGGTAACGCATGCGGGTGACGTGAAGAAGGGATAGTCGCTCTAGTCTAACATTCATTCTGGACCAGATTGGTCCGGGCGGGTCACCCCTTCCTGACCCATCGAACCACTGCCAATTCAATGGAGAGTTAGTGCTTTCAGATTACAGGAGGCGCAGGTCGTGATCGAGGCCTGGAGGCGAGAGCATAATCAAAACTCGATCAGTGTTACATCCCTGATCGTTCCGTGAACCATCAAGACGGATCTAACATTGGTCCTAATGTAATACCGGGGGAAGGTCTGGGGATGGTGCGAGCATGACAGGCATCTGCTGTTGAGACTGTGGACTCTGCTTGAGCCATTTCTGGATTGCATTGAGCAAGGTATTTTTTTTGATGGGTTTAGTCAGATGGTCCGAGCACCCGGCTGCCATACTCTTTTGCATTTCCTCCTGGTAGGCATGAGCCGTCAATGCAATAATAGGAATGGGGGTTAGGTTGGAATGCTTCTCCCAGTCTCTGACCATTCTGGTGGCCGTATGTCCATCCATCACGGGCATCTGGACGTCCATAAGCACCAGATCATATTTCCGGGCTTGGTACATCTCGAACGCCACCCTTCCATTTTCAGCCACGTCGAGCTGATAGCCTGAATGTTTTAGATAGGATTGAATAAGAAACAGATTGTCAGATGAATCGTCTGCTAGGAGAATCGCTACATTGTGATCCGGTCTAGTTAGGGTATTTGATGAGTCGTGACTGGGGGCACTCTCGCTTCTTTTAATCGCCTTATCAAGGACATGCTCCAGCTTCCTTTTCGTAAGCGGCTTAGTCACGTAACCATCTAACCCTAACGTGTATGCATGTCGAATATTCGAGCTTCGAACATCGGAAACAAAAACGATAACCCCCATTTTTTGGCCCTTTGCAGCCTTGATCAGTTTTATGCGGTTCGGAGAGCGATCCAAGTCTATGTCCCCAAGGTCGAGGAAAAGCACACGGCGGGAGGGGGCGCCGCCTACTACCTCAGTAAGTACGGTCAAGGCCGACTCTTCATCTCTTATCACAGAGACGGTTGCTCCCAAAGATTGTAGTGCCTCTTCCACAAACCTACGACTCCCTTCATTGCTACTGACCAACATCGTCTGCATGCCCATCAGCTCAATGCCAGGCAATGCCGCAGGGGCACTCTGGCATTCTGGAATGCCGAAATGAGCTGTAAAATAGAAGACGCTGCCCTTTCCCAAGGAGCTTTCAACCCATATTCTCCCCCCCATCAGCTCGATTAACTGCCTCGAAATGGCCAAGCCCAAGCCGGTACCACCGTAGAGTCTAGTTGTGGACCCGTCGGCTTGGGTGAATCGTTCAAACACCGCCCCGAGCTTTTCAGGTGGAATGCCAATCCCTGTGTCTGAGATAGCGAAGCGCAGCGTGCCTGCTTGACTCGCTCCGTTGTCTTTCGTTACTCGAATCGCGACTTCTCCTCGTTCAGTAAATTTGATGGCATTTCCTACCAAATTCACGATGACCTGTCGAAGGCGATGAGGATCACCGATCAGATTGATGGGCACATCAGATGCGGACGAAACCAGTATTTCAAGCCCCTTTTCTTGTGCCCTGAGTGCCATGAGCTCAGTCGCTTTCTCCAGCACCTCATCCAGATCAAATCTGATCTGCTCTAGCCCAATGTGCCCTGACTCGACTTTTGCGAGATCCAGAATGTCATTGATTAAGTCAAGAAGATGCGTACTGGATCTCCGCAAAATACCGAGCTGCTCTTGCTGCTCAGGAGATAAAGAACCCTCCGAGAGTAGATCAGACATTCCTATGATGGCAGTCATCGGCGTTCGAATTTCATGACTCATCGTGGCTAAGAAATTACTCTTTGCTCGATTTGCAGCCTCAGCCCGTTCTTTCGCTTGATGGAGTCTCGCGTCTGCATCCTTTCGCTCTAATTCATGCCCGATCCATTGCGACGTGAGCTTCAAGAACGTTTTCTCATACCCCGCAAACGCTCTTGTCCGTGGTGCCGCGCTTGAAAAGCTCAACGTCCCATATACTGCACCATTCACGTGAATCGTGATACCCGCAAAGGCTTGTGGGGCAATGAGAAGATCCGCGGACGGGAGACTCCAGTCTGACTGATCCGGGGAAGAGAAGGTGATCGCCTCTCGAGATTGGGTCGTCCATTCACAATAACTTCCGCGTAACTGATAGCGACCCTCCGAGGAGTGTTTCGATTCATCGCTCACGAGCTGTTGAATCGCATAAAGATCGCCATCGATGCGTGTCACCATGCCAGTCGATAACTCCAAGGTTGTGCACCCTAATGTTAATACCCGACGGAGCCGTTGCTCCCAGTCGGCGGTATCCACGGTGATTTCATGCAGTGCGCGCAGGAGGTTCTCACTCGCCTTGAGGGCATCCTCGGCCCGGCGACGCTCATTCATTTCTTGGACGAGAGTCAGGGTGCCCTTTCGTTCTTGTTCCAAACTCTCACTCATGACGCTATACACCACGCCCATAATGAGGAGAATTGAGAGGCGAATCAGATGGCCTTCAATAAACAGCGTAAGTCCCATCGAGTGGTAGAGCATGACTCCGTAGAGAGCGGTTATCGTTGCAGAAAAAATGATCTTGAGCCGGAGAGTTCTCATCGATGCAGAGATGAGGATAATTAAGAAGTAGGCAAGATAGATATCGGACCCCGATTGTTCGGTCGCATAGATAATGCTGGAGGTAATTGCAGTATCGATAAGAAGCAGTATGATCGTGAACGCGCGGCTTTCGACCAAACGAAAGGGGAGAAGGAACCCCGCTGCTAGTAGAGACAAGAGCCCCATAACAAGAATTTCCTGGATCGGGCGGGCAAGGATGGTTTCTGGGGTATACAGAACTTGATACGAGAGCACGATGGAAACGAGACTCTGCAGAATGAGAACCTGCGCGCGAAAGCGGGTCATGCCCACGTGGGTGGGAAATAGTACATGTGCTGGCTCTTTGCTGTCCGACACTAATTGTGTGGGTCCGCGTAGCATGCGGAACGGCCATGCACGGTGGGCCGTTGCGACGACATGATCAGGATTTGGATCAGCACTTTTGTTCGCATCGCGCTCGCGAGGTTGTCGAGAGAGGTGCTTGCTTTGTGTTCTCATCGTGGTCCTCAATATTCGCGAAGCGCGGTGGTGGTAATTTATGTATTCGATTGGAATTTAGTTTTGACAACTAATTATAAGCATGCTCCACAAATTAAGAACTGCAACTATTTTTTGCTTTCCAACATGCTGGGGTATTGTCTCTCCCAAAAAGATAGAAGAGGAGACTGACTGGCTTTGCGCCCAAGCAACTGAAGGCCCGCAAGATAGTCGGGTTCAGGGCTCTTCGAAATCTCCATGGCCACGAGTCGTGCAGCCTCATGTCGTCACCTCTCGGACATTCCGGTTTCATCACCGCTCCCCGTTGAGACCGCAGGAACCTTAGCCATCAGCGACTGTTCAAGGTCCTGCATATAGCGACGGAATCGTACTTGGTGTCTATCGGCTATTCGGATGAATTCAAGGCCGAATGCAGGCCCTGCTGACCAACGAATCACGGCGAGTTCTACAGGCAATGGTGGAATCTGGCCGAGGAGATTGATGAACAATTCCACATACGCGCCTTTGAAGAGCGACATGTCACAGCACATGCGACATCCTTCCATCGAGAGATCAAGCACGGTTCCCTCGCCGGTGTACTGATCGCCCACGAAGGAACACTGCAGCTCGACGTGAAAGCGCGGATACTTACGTCGGTTCATCGTAGTACCTCCTTGAGATAAACAGGCGTCTCGGCTCGAGATTCATCTTTCCTTGCTCTGCCCCTCTTCATTTCTGGACGGCTAGAATATTCGTGTGGACTATTTACTCTACAGAAAATCCAACTATCTTTGACTCTCTATTGTCCAAGGAAGATCGATAGCACCTACTCGCTACTCTGTTGAGAGGTCCTCAATCGTATTTCCTTTCCACGGATTTAAATATATTCAGTAGAATTCATTTATCTACATGGCTAATGTACCTGTCCAAGTCTTAAGTGGAGCAGAACATCCCACGGCGTCAATGATGGTAATGGAGTGAGGCGTCACCGTGCGATTGCGTTCAACGGGTTGGTATGGATGAGCTCGCGCTTCAGTGCGTCCACAATTACCGCTCCTCTTGGAGTCCATGTCTATCTCCCAGTAACTCCTGCCCCACGGCTTGTAGTAAGTCCGCGATCGAGATGGGTTTATTCATCGTTCGATGCGCGCCCAGGCGCTTGGCCATATCAAGAAAGTCACGCTTTCCTGAGCCGCCGGTAATGGCGATAATTTTTACTGTTGGCGATTCACAATGCAAGGCCATCGTGACCTCCAGACCATCCATGTCAGGCATAAACAGGTCTGTGATGACCAGTGCGATGGGCGTCTGGCGGAATAGGCGGAGTCCTTCCTGACCATTGGGCGCCTCACTGACCAGGTACCCCGCTTCTTCCAGCACTCGTCGAAACAGGAGACGGGTCTGCTCGTCGTCGTCAATGATGAGAATCGAGCGAGGCGTCACCGTGTCAATCCGTCAAAAGGAGTGGCATGGAGGAGCGTGCGCTTCAGCGCGTCTCCCAGGAGATGCAGCGAAAACTGTTTTTCCACATACTCAGTCACCCCCAGTGCCCGGATCTGCTGCTCTGACTGAGGACTCCCGGCCCCCGTCAAAATGATCACCGGTTGCGTGGGATTGAGAAGACGGATCTCTTGCAACACCATGAGGCCATCCATCCCCGGCATTTTCAGATCAAGGACCACGGCATCGGGGCGTGCTCGGCGAAAGATCTCGAGGCCCTTGTGACCACCGTCCGCAAGGACCACGTCAAACCCCTTTCGAGTCAGGAGTGTGTCGAGGAGGTCCCGGATGCCCGGCTCATCATCAATGACGAGAATTGTCGCCATGGGACCTCCTCGAATAAGCTAGACGAAATAGCATAACGAAACCCGCTTGAGAGGTGACGCGAGAGCCAGCGAGGGATGATCTTGCCTGCATAACACCTTCATCAGCGCATAGGCATTCGTCAATGACGTCGGCGCCGGTGAGATGACGACAAGGTCTCTTGGGCGGCTGAGACGAAATAGGAACATTGGGCGACACACCAGCTCCGGTGTCGATTAACACCACCTCCACGGTGTCAGCGATATGTTCCATTCAGCTTGAAGGATCAGTTCCTGTGCAAGGCGGTGAGGTAAGGCAGGCCGGAACCTGCCGGCAATACCTGGATTTCAGCCGGACCTCGGAGGATGATATCGGACAGGTGACGTGATCCGCACAGCACATCTTCCAACGTATACCGAGGCACCCACCCCAAGAGCACGTCGATATTGCCCAGCCCTTCATCGTCTTCGACCACAAGAATAGACAACACGTTCATATGGTGTTCCTCATAATATTGGTGGCACATGAATATGAATCAATACGGATCTCCGCGATTGCGGGATTGGCAGGAACCGTCCTGATCGATCTCAGCTTTCATGAAATATGCGCTGCCCATCGCTACAAAGCGTATAAGAGTTCTTGAAATCAGAAAGTGCCTAATGGCTCTCATAAATTTGGTATTTCGGACCGATTGATGGATGCACATCTAAGAGCTGATATGCTCCAGTGTGCTCTATATATTGGACTATGATTCATGTCAGCATGCTGAGCAGAGGTCTACCACTCGGTGTGCCGTTACGTTCTCTCCTCCGTCAACAGAAGTGCTCCCCACCAAAACCATATGGCACCAGGAGGACCTCCATTACGAGGGAGAAACTGAACCGGTGACGAGGCTGGTGGAACCCCGGGCGAACTTCTTGAACGAAGAAGAGGAGATTCGCGGAATGTTACTGGTATAAGGGAGGAGAACTTCCCGATTGCTGTCGGTTACCGAAATTTCACTGGTTTTTTATCCATCCTCAACGACACTTGCAAGTCTGACAGACGTTCCGAGGGAGAGTCGCGAATAAAAAAGGCCGCAGCTTGGGCGCGCCGGGTGACTTTCAGTTTTTGAAAAATGAAACGGATATAGTTCTTCACGGTCTTATCGCTGAGTTCAAGCGATGCGCCGATTTCCTTGTTCGTCTTCCCCTCGGCAACGAGCGCGAGCACACGCTGCTGCTGAGTGGAGAGAGTCGTCCGTTGGGAATCGCGCGGTTCCTCCTTTTGCAGCCGCATGCGGGTCAACAGAGGCTGCGTGATGGCCGGATCAAGGATGGACTGCCCTTGCGCCACGGCATGGATGGCTCGCACCAACGCCTCGGCATTCACATGTTTCAACAGATATCCAGCCGCCCCTCCAATCACTGCAGCAAGCACCGCTTCATCGTCTTGATAGGATGTGAGAAAAAGCACCCGCGTCGCAGGACAGCAATCCTTAATGGCACGACACGCATCCACTCCACTGCCGCCCGACAAGCGGACATCCATCAACACGACATCCGGTTGAAGGCGACAGGCTTCATCCACGGTATCCTTCACGCTCATCGCTTCGCCGACAACGTTGATGCTGCCCTCTCGACTCAGCACCGTCCGCAATCCTACCCGCGTGACTTCGTGATCATCCACGACCAACACTCTGACCGGTTTCATGCTAGACAAAAGTGCCTCCTCCGTGGAGGTGATTAAATGGATACCCTGTCAGTCGGTCGAAGGCACGGAGTGCAAGCCTGCCATCGCCATTCTGGCTGGGCTGGATTCCTAGCAACGTTCGAGTCCTTGTGAGTCCTGGGAGACCAAATATCGAGGGACTGCGCTTTGTCATGTACAAAGAAGCGGAGGCGAGAACTGTCATGCATGGGCAGCCTCACATTTCGACTACCGCATCATTGCGCTGAAATTTACATGTATTCTCTATTTAATAGCAATAATGCTAATCGGCTCTAACAATGCTGATATGAAATTCATAATCGAAAAATTAGAGTATAAAATTCTGACATCATATAGACTACGTATATTTATCCATACCAAGCAATCGCACACACAATACAGGCCCACCATCTGACCGGCGTTCTCTCACAAAGGCCTTTGTGATTGCACAGATTCCACGACCCGACGCCCAGGTCCATGGATTAAAGTTCCCAGCCATTTCTACCGACAAGAGATTGCACTGACATGCAGTGGACCCTAACCGCTCTCAAGAACTACCTGCGGCATGAATACCGATATCGATCAAACACAGAATCTCAACATGCCGGAACAGGTCGAACGAGCCTTAGTCGAACGGATCGACAAGGATCGAATCGATCTCCCCGTACTCCCACAAGTGGCCGGCAAGGTCATGGCCCTCGCGAATGATCCAGCGGCAGATGCAGCCCGTCTGTCAGCCCTTATTCACCAAGACCAGGCCTTGGCAGCTCATGTCCTGAGAATTGCCAACTCGCCTGCCTATATGCCTCGGACGCCGATTGCCTCGCTTCAACATGCCGTCGCCATGCTCGGTGTGAATCAGCTGTCGGAGATCGCCGTTACGATTTCACTGAAAAGCGTGACCGTCAAGATTCCTGGACACGAAGCGGACGTATGGCAACTTTGGCGCCATGCACTGGCCAGCGGGGCCTATGCCAAGGAAATTGCGCGCATGCGCCGATACAATCTGGAAAGCGCCTACCTGTGCGGTCTTCTGCATGCCGTGGGAAAGCCAGTCGTCCTCAAGACTGTCACAACCATTGCCGCTGAAATGCATATCCCCCCTCAATTCCAGTGCGATCATCACCTTCCTCGACGGGTACCATTCCCGCATAGGCAACGTAATCGCGAGAGGTTCAACGAAATCGCTCGCGGTCAGATTTCAGGCATTCAGGCTGGATTGCTGAAGATGGTCACTGATCCGACAGGCGAATACATCCTTGGTGTCCAGATTATCGGCGAAGGCGCAACGGAACTGATACATATAGGCCAGATGGCGCTTCAGCATGCGGCCACCGTCGATTCATTTGTTGAGACCATCTTCAACTTTCCGACGCTGGCTGAAACCTATCGCATCGCCGCACTTGATATCGTGGGACAACGACAAAAACGTCTAGCCTCCATCGCCGCATGAGACGTGAGCGGCGGGATACCAGGTCGAAGTAAGAAGTAATCGCTGTCAGACGCGCCTGCCTCGCCTCTTGCCATCTTCACCAGAGACCGACCCCGTTTCACCGGTCATGCCGTCAATCCGACGGCAAGAAAGCGCGCATCGACGACACCGAGAATATGTCGCCGCAATTCAGCACAAAACGGCGCGAGACTTTCATCGTGAAGATAGCGATCGACCGTGCGAGGCAGGCGCCGCCTCCAGGCATGGGCCGCTTGTCGCGCGCCGTCCGCGGCAGGTCCGCCCTGAACAAGAATAGTTCGAACCTCCTGTTCGAAAAATCCCACG
>DATNCR010000271.1:0-7942 GCA_035607135.1 Nitrospiraceae bacterium | reverse complement strand
TCTGAGGCTCCAATGGCAGACACCGCAGGGCAAACACTTGTCATTGATGGGGCAATCACCAAAGAGGACTGGGATCGTTTCATGGCCTCGCACTCGGAGCCACCGGCCTGACCACCGTGAAACGGAACGGCCTCCTGCCGGACTGACCCCATCACACGCGTCACGCTGACTAAGGGCGAGCTGGACATTCTCCAAATGTGTGTCCAGCAACTCACAGAGAGATTTTTCAGCCCGAGGAGTTTTGAAAAGTCCGACATAGGCCTGGCTATGATGTTCCCTCATGGTGGCGAGGGTGCAGTAGAGTGAAGAGGCTTCAGAGGACGGGTGTTTTTCTAGTTCCACGCCAGTATACCGGTAAGAATCCGGCCTGGCCGGGGGAGCTTGACGAGATCACATGAGGAAGGCTCGGGCAGCTGAACTTCAAGCGGAGTGGAAACAGCGAGGAGATCCGCCCTCAGCCTGTCAGCATCAGATTCAAGAACTGGCCCCCAGCGACGAAGGCTATGTGACGACCACCAATCATTGCCTTGAGTGTGGGGAAGCGATTGAGCGACGCCTACGAGGCGTACTAGCGGCGATTCCACAGAGCTCTGATCGACTGATCCGCTACAACGGCACCGCCTCGAAGCCATCTTGCCCCGCAAACGTGTCTAGGCCGAACGAGGCCAGTGACCTATTTCCGCCGATCTTGCCGCCGCAGCCTGGGCGAAGATTCAGCAGGAAGACGGGAACCCAGGACGTAGTGGATCAACCCTTTAACTCGAGCGAGAAGCGGCTGGCCTGGGCGCTGCTGTATTGGTCCAGCCTCATCAATTCCCGGCACAGTCACTCCTCAATCTGTCCTCCACGACTGCATGCGCTCAATGAGTCCTCGTTGATTTCGCGCAGAGATACAGCTAAGCGCCTCTTCCATTAATTTCTCCCAGCTGAGCACTTTTGAGCTGGTACTGGCTCATGAGATCGCTCCTTTCAGGGGCGCTCCGTCTGGGCAGCATGGAGAGGATTGGACAGCATAGGATGGACGGCTTCGGGTGCACTGCGACGAATAGGAAGGGGGCAGGCAAGTGGCCTAGGTAATTGCCCCTTGTAGGGATATTCCTACCTGACGCCCTCAGAGGGTGAGACTGGGGAGAACCCGAGTATGGAGAGGAAAAAACCCAGTAAATGTGGCGGCAGAGAACCATACCGCACAAAGACTGCTGGTGTAGAGGAGCCCCTTGAGGTGTCCAAAAGGCTTGTGAAATCCCTAGCGGGTATGCTCGTGATTTCCTTGAGGAGCAAGACCAGAAGCCAGCGGAGTCAAAAACAACTCTTATTGAGACCGCACCTTATTTTTACAACCTCCATCGAACTCCTTCCGATTCTTACGCGGATGCTCGATTCTGATTACCCACTCCTCGGCAGTGAGCTGAGCGAATAGCTTGTTCCCAATCTCGCTACTTCTTAGCGACGCAGTATGTCGTTTCCGGAAGGGGAGAAAAGCCTCCTCCCACACCTTCTTTAAATTCGGCGATTTCGGCCCCGGCTGTCTGCCACACATGGATGCAGTCCGCGATTAAGAAGGGCACGGTTTTGGGCATGCCCTTCACCAGGAGCGGTCGTCTGCTGGTGGTCGTGCCCACAACGATGAACCGGTTCCCCCTCATCAGATCCAGTGGTTCAATCTCTCCTGTATAGAGAAAGGCGAATTCATAGTCGCCGCTTCTCGTAACTTCTTCCGTTTCCGTGGGCCCATACACGGGATAGTTCACGATAGGAAGTTGCGCCGCGACAATCACGAGGCCCTTGCCGTTCTCGGTAGCTTGGACGATCCGGCCTCCCAGCTGGACTTTGATCCCTGCATCAGATTTCCCTGACTCATTCGTAGGACTGGCGTCACGCCACGCTTCAAAATGAAAGGTTGGAGAGACCTTTTCCATGACTTCCGGTGGAAAAGGCGTGTTCGCAACACACGCGGACAGCACTGCACACAGGGTCAGAGTTGTGAGCGGTGAAAGGTGCATAACATTCAGGAGGCTCACTCCTTTGTGAGATAGATGCTTAGTTAAATTCGCACTCACCGTTGGTGAAACATGCAGACGGTCGAGAACAACGGAGGTGCGCGCTGCAGTCGTTAATTCTGTCTCCGTCAGGCCTTCCCCCAACTCTCTATGAATCAGACCTTTGAGATCCACGACAGTCCCTCCCATGATGAATCACGTAAAGGTGTGGACGCTCTTCTCAGTTCCACTTTCATTTGTTTTTGAATCACTCCAGGCCGAAACGGAACCCTCTGAAAAATCTCTGATTGACGAATCGCACCACGGAAAGATTTTTGGACATGCCACATTGACCCGACTCTGAAACAAGGCCACTGTACTAGCTCGTCTTCGTACTGTCTGCTGACAGTCATGATCGTGCGCCGCGTCTTGGGGGTTATCCGAAAAGTTGAGTCACGCTCCATGCCAGGAAGAGGAGATATGCAATCCCGAAAAATATGGGAAAGCTGAACTCGCGGCGGGCCCACCATTGCCGGTGTTGGCGGAGCGCCCAGGTCGGGCGTAAGACCGGCGGATCGTTCTTGTCGTCTTCAAGAGACTGGTGATGGTCCCTGTATTGGCGAAGTTTGATAAATAACGGTGGTTGTGTCCAATTCGTGTGGAGTTCAGTGCCTTGAAGTTGCCATTCCCATAGGGCGATCTGGGCAGAAAATCGTCCGAGTACGATGGCCATTTGTAGGACCATGAGAATGCCGAATATGCAGAGAATCATGCCCAAGAGCGTAAAAAGAAACGTGGGGGGTTGGCGGGCGAGGATAAACCCAATCGCCGCGACAAAGATGGAGTTCGCCGTCAAGTAATCGGACAATAAACTGTGGTAATCGCGGACTCCTGATGTCCAGAGATTGATAAGCGTCCCATACGTTTGCCGGAGGCTTTCCGTGTCTATAGGGTTTTGGTCTCGATCCATTAATGCTCCGATAGAATCAGTTCGGACCTCGCTCACCGTTAAGAAGGGGCTCAACTCCCTTGGCGCGCACGATCGAGGGTTTTGACCATGGTCAACAGGCGCTCCCGTCCTGCCTCGGAAATCTCGGTGAACTGGACTCCCATCCCTGGAAAGAACACATAATGCTCCTCCCCGGGTCTGATCCAGGCCACTTTGCCTTGTGCATTAATCGGCGCGGTCGGATCGTCAGGCAGAATGAGTTCCAACGTGAGGGCCGTCCCTAACTGCGGTGGCAGGTGGGTCTCGATGAAGATCCCGCCTCCGCCGATCTCGCAGGTGACACTGTCAAAAAGTTTGCGGTCTGGTGTCACGTAGCGCACCTTTGCTGCGAGGCGACTGCGGGGATAATTCCGGGCTGCTTGATGGGACCGGGTCTCTTTCACTGAGCTCTGAATGAAATCAATGACGGCCTCCCACGACAGGGTCCCCAGCGGTTCGCCTGTCGGGCCGAGTAGCGTCATCGTTTCCGCTTCACTATCCAGCCCCAAGACTTTGCCCCGGTGCGGCGATGAGAGCTTAATGGGCAACTTCATTATGGTCCCTCCTCTCGGTGGGAAAGAACAGGCCCGCCCTTTCCGTATGCATTTTCGATTCATCACGCATCCGGCCCAGGCTCTCAGCCCCGAGTTCCGCAGAATGAGTCTTTAACCTTGAGGGTTTTTGGGGACGCCCTAGGATATGTCAAATTCAGCAAGAAATCGACCGTGCGTCCGGAAAGTGTTCAACAAAGATTTGATGCCGAGAAAACGATGTCCGGTACCGTTTCTTAAGAAAGACCGCATCAGATTTCGTGATTCTCCCTCCTCATCGATACTCCCATTCATAGGCATTGCTCTCTCAATCACCCCCTTGACAGCGCTGGCTACGGCATGTAACATTTTGTGACATGCTGGCTAAACAGTTCAGACAGGCGCGGGTTCGGTTGGGGTACACGCAGGCGAAGTTGGCGGAAGTGCTGCAACTGAGCCGGATGACGATCAGCCGCTATGAGGCCGGCACGTGGGAGGTACCTTTGTCGGTCGAGATGGCGTTGGACCAGTTAGGGTCGGCGCAGATTCCGATGCTCGGGATGGTGGCGGCCGGGGCGCCGATCGAACCGATCACGCAAGCTGAATTGGTGGCGGTATTGCCGCCGTTGTTGCGTGGGGGAGAGACCTTCGCGTTGCGTGTCAAAGGGGAGTCGATGAAGGATGACGGTATTTTCCCCGGCGATTTGGTGGTGGTGCGAAAGCAGGGCACCGCGCGGAACGGGCAGACGGTGGTGGCGTTGGTCAACAACGAAGCCACGATCAAGAAGTATTATCGCAAGGACGGTCGGATCGAACTGCATCCGGCGAACGCGGCGATGAAGCCGATCATCGTATCGTCAGAGGACGAGTTTTGCATTCAGGGAATTGTCGCAGGGGTGATCCGCCATTTCAACGAATCGTGAGGTGCTCTATGGCGCTGATACAGCAACAGGCGATTGAGTTTCCATTTCGCACAGAGGGTGGCGGTGCGGTCATCAATGTGCCTCGCCATCTGTTGGCAGAATTGCGGCGAAGTGCGGTGTCGACCGATCAGCCGAAGGGGTTGGTGTTGTTGTCCGGACCGTCGTCGGTCTATCGGCTGGGCCTCTGTGCCGCAGTCGATCGTGCATTGGCCGGCGAACCGGTGTTGTATCTGGCCGGCGCCAATGTCTTCGACCCGTTCTTGGTGGGGCGGCTGGCTCGGGCCAGTCGGGTGAAGCCGGCTCATGTGCTGCAACAGATTCACGTCTCGCGAGCCTTCACCTGTCATCAGATGGTCAGGCTGGTCACCGATTGTCTCCCGTCGGCGTTGCGCACCTATGATGCGCGATTCGTCATTCTCGCCGGTCCGCTCGACACGTTGTATGACCAGTCGGTGCCGGAGCCTGAAGCAACGCGTCTCTTTCGTGCCATGACGGAGGCGCTGCAGGACATGGCCAATCAAGGTGTGCAGGTATTATGCGTGAGCCCGCTCGCGCCGCCCGAATCCGGCGGACGCAGCAGATTTATGATGACGCTTCGTGCGCAGGCGCGTCGGGCGATCGAC
Organism: Nitrospiraceae bacterium; assembly: GCA_035607135.1. Classification (GTDB taxonomy): domain Bacteria; phylum Nitrospirota; class Nitrospiria; order Nitrospirales; family Nitrospiraceae; genus Palsa-1315. Next base: position 2,899 of record DATNCR010000271.1, on the reverse strand, counting down.
CTGCGTGAGGCAGAGGATGGTCTATGGCTCCAGGAAGAGGGAGGGCCTGAACCCAGACGCTGGATGATTCCGCGTCTGTTCTGGAATCGGTTGTAAGCATGGGGCGCACGCTTGCCACGTTTACGCAATTAGTCCAGCAGGAAATCGACTCGTGGAGCCGCTACCGGCGTGCATTGCGGCGCGAGGATCAGCAAGCGCTCGATGTGCTGTTTGCCGCGGCCCGTCACCATGCGTCGGCCGGCGCCTATCTCGTGCGTGAGACACCGTTCGAGGTGATGCTGCTGTCCATGTTGATTGAACAACAGAAACACGTCGTCACGTTGCAACAGAAAGTGATGATTCTTGAAACCCGCATGTTCCACGACTCGACTCAGGGGATGGCTTCTTGATGTCTACTCGGCACAAGAGGGCATGGTTGTCTGGCTCCTCTGCGAGGATGGTCGCCGTATCAGGGCCGTCGATTTCTTTGTGCCGACATGCTATCTGGCAGCTCCACCATCCATTCGCGAGCAGGTATTCCGGCTGCTCCGCCGCGCTCCCTGTCGTCTCAGCACCAGAGAGGTAGAACGATACGAACTCGGTGCATCTTGTCCAACCCCGGTGCTGGAAGTCTCGGTTCACGCTCCCGCGCAGTTCTCGTCCCTCACGCAACAGCTGATCCGTTCCTGCCCCGATGCGCAGTTCTTTCACGTGGATGTGTCGCTGCCGCAGCGCTACTTTTACGACAGGGAACTCTTTCCTCTCGTCCATTGCGAGGTTGACCTCACAGTCGAAAACCGGATCCAGTCGATTCAGGCGCTGGAGTCACCCTGGAACACGGACTATGGTCTCCCGCCGCTCACGATCATGGAGCTGTCGACGGATAATCCGTCGCCCAACCCAAACCATGGAGGGCGTGGTTCGCTCGTGGTGCGGATGGATGGAGAAGAGGGTGCGTTAGAAGGCGATGATGCCGATGTGATCCAGCGACTTCACCAGCTGCTGGTGCGACAGGACCCCGATATTCTCTTAACGGACTGGGGCGATTCCTACCTTCTGCCGCGTCTTATGACCATGGCGGATCGTTTGCGACTGCCGCTTGCGCTCAATCGCGATCCCCATCGATCCGTCGGCGCGAAGAGACCCCGTTCGTATTTTTCGTACGGCCGCATCCTGTCCCATGCAGGCGCCCGTACGTTGTCGGGACGGTTGCACCTCGATCGGCACAATTCCTTTGCGCTGGCGGAAATGGGCCTGGCCGGCCTTATTGAACAGGCCCGTGTCGCGAAGGTCGATCTGCAGCAGATGGCCCGCACGACGACAGGGACGGGGATCACGTCGATGCAGCTCGAAACAGCCTGTCGTGACGGCCTACTGATTCCCTACCGGAAGCAGGAGCCGGAAGCCTTCAAGTCCGCGCTCGAGTTGTTGCAGACCGATCAGGGCGGATTGGTGTTTGCGCCGATCGTCGGCTATCACGAACAGGTCGGTGAACTGGATTTCTCCTCGATGTATCCCGCCATCATGACGCGCTTCAACATCTCGCCCGAGACGGTCAATTGCCGGTGTTGCCGCGATGAACCGACCGCGCAGGTACCGGAGATCGGCCATCACATCTGCCTCCATCGCCGGGGATTGGTGCCTCGCACACTGGCCCCGTTGCTCGAGAAGCGCGCGCGATACAAACAACTCATGGCCACGGCGACACAGCCGGTGGCGAGGGCCGTGCTGGATCAACGGCAAACGGCGCTCAAGTGGCTGCTCGTCGTCTCGTTCGGGTATTTGGGATACAAGAATGCCCGGTTCGGTCGGATCGAAGCGCACGAGTCCGTGACCGCCTACAGCCGTGAGCTGCTGTTGCAGGCGAAGGAAGTTGCCGAGCGGCAGGGCTATCGCATGCTGCATGCGATTGTAGACTCGCTCTGGCTCGTCAAGCCTGGTGCGGCCAGGGCAGACTATGACAGACTCGCGCAGGCGATCACCGAGCGAACGGAGCTCTCGATCGGCGTAGAAGGGCTCTATCACTGGATCGGGTTTCTTCCGTCACGGGTCAATCCGCTCATGCCGGTGCCGAATCAGTTCGTGGGCCTGTTTGACGATGGCGCCATGAAAATCCGCGGCATCGAAATCCGTCGCAGCGATGCCCCGTTTCTCGTCAAACGGGCACAGGCAGAAGTGTTGCGCTGTCTGAGTCAGGCACGGACGCTGGCCGGATTGTCCGAACAGATTCCTCAGGCATTGGAGATCGTCCATACCTATCGGCGTTATCTCCGAGATGGTCATGCCACGGTTGAGGAGTTGGCCATCGCGAAATCGCTCTCGAAAGAGCCGCAGGCCTATCACCATCAGACCCTGTTGATGATTGCGGCCCAGGAACTGCTCGCACGCGGCGTGACACTCCAAGCCGGCGACATGATTCACTACATCATTACGGATGCCGATGCGGCCTATCCGCCGGACCGGGCGCGCGCGGTGGATGGACTCGATGGAACCTGGAGTTACGATGTCTCGGCCTATGACAATCTGCTTCTGAAGGCGATTCTCGTGCTGTTGACCCCCTTAGGCGTAACGGCGACCTCGCTGAACGACTCGACTGATCCTGCCAGCCGTGCTGCGGACAGCTTGCCCGATCGTAACTAATCCCCATCGTGGCCTAGCATTGTCGTCCAAACCTGTCCACATCGTCGGTCCTTGCCTGCGGGGATCGATTGAATCGCGCCTGTTTGTATGGGTTTAGCAATGGCACTCATCTTGCGCAATCCCTTGGTTTCCATGTGCGGCGTAGAGGGCGTGAGATGAACATGAAGAAAAGGGGGATCCGATGGCACCAGTGTTGGAACTCGATCGGCAGACAGCCTCGTTCGTGCGGCAACTCGAAGAACAACGGAAACTCGAAAAGACTCTTTTGGTCGAACGGGTT
>DATNCR010000263.1:0-3961 GCA_035607135.1 Nitrospiraceae bacterium | reverse complement strand
TCTTGATCGGCTTCGAGAATGCCGTTCTCGATCATTTCCAGTGCACCACCTGCACACTCGCCAGGTCCGAGATCCTCCAAGACAAATTCTTCTTCTCCTTCCCAGTCGTAGTAGAACGTCGAATCATCCTGAAAGGACGGCACGATGGTATACGGGATCAGCTCATCCTTGAGCTTGACCTTGCCGACACGATCAATGAAGGCCGGCAGCCCTTCCCCAGAGAGGCGGTCACGCCGATACACGTCAATCAAGTGCGTGATCGCCGCCGACACGCTTTTTGCCGGCAACTTCACAACCATCTGTCCGATCTTCGCCGTCCCGTTGACCCGCCCGCCCAAATGTAACTCATAGAAGGGCGCGACATGCTCGCCAATGCGCTTCCCCACTCCATGCAAGCCGATCGTCGCGATATGGTGCTGCGCACACGAGTTGTGGCATCCGCTGATCTTGACGCTGACATCCTTCAGGTCCTCAGGGACCCGCCCTGCCGGAAATACCTCTGCCAGAGCTCGCGCAAGGCCCTTTGAAGACGTGATCCCCAAGCCACACGTATCGGTACCGGGACAGGCAATAATATCCTCGACCAATTCGGCACCGGGATCAGCCAAGCCCTGTGAGGAAAGGTCGGCATGGAGATCGGCGATGCGTGACTCCGGTACCCATCGAATGATCATGTTTTGATTGATCGTCGTTCGAATGTTGCCGTTGGAGTAGCGATCCGCAAGATCCGCAATGAACAACATCTGCTCTGCCGTGAGATCACCCATGAATAATTTGACCACTGCGGCGACATAGCCGTCTTGCTTCTGACGCACCACGTTGGTACGTCGCCACATCTCAAACGGCGTCTCCTCTCGCGGACTCTGGGAATGCCCATTGGTCTGTATCCCTGCCTGCTTGGATCCATTCGACGTCGGCATGATGAGCGGAACAGGGTCATCCGGATACGACAGCAACGTGATGGGTTCATGGGTCGGACGGGCATGCCCCATCGACACGTAGGCCTCTTCCCAGCGGCGCTTGAACTCCTCGAAACCTAGCTTGTCGATGACAAATTTCATCCGGGCCTTCGTGCGGTTTTTTCGATTACCCAAGGTGTCGAATACTCGAATCACCGCCTCTATACTCGGGATGAGCTCATCCATCGGAGTGAATTCCCGAAGGACCTGCGCGAGCCGAGGGGCCGAACCGAGACCGCCGCCTGCGACCATTCGAAAGCCGATGGCTCCATCCGCACGCTTCGCGGCCAGAAGCCCGATGTCGTGAATCGGTGTGAGCGCGCAGTCCTGTTTGCAGCCAGAGAAGGCAATTTTAAATTTGCGAGGAAGGCTCTGGTTGAGCGGATTCCGCAAAAGGTGGAGTGCAACGGTTTTGGCATAGGGCGTCACGTCGAACACTTCCCCCTGACAGATTCCTGCAAGGTGACAGGCCGTCACATTGCGGACCGTATTGGCACAAGCCTCTCTGGTGGTCACACCGACTTCGGCCAGCCCGCGCATAATGGTCGGCACATCCGTTAATTCAACAAAATGCAGTTGAATATCCTGGCGCGTGGTCACATGCCCGACACCGGTGGCATAGTGCTCGGCCAGTTCCGCAATCCGGCGAAGCTGATTCGCCGTCAGTCCTCCGAACGGGATCTTGATACGGACCATTTGGACACCGGCTTGCCGTTGACCGTAGATCCCATACTGCAGACGGAAAGGCCTGAACAGATCGCCCGAGACGTCGCCGGAAACCATGCGCCTGGCCTCGGCCTCGAACGTCTCGATCTCTTCCAGAATGGCAGGAGAAATGGGCTCAGTCTTTATGGAAACCGTACTGAGTGGTGTGCGGCTCATAAGGTAACCTCAAATGTGGTACATCAACGACCGTTCTTGCTCAAGCACTCGTTGCTGCCCGGCTAATTTTTCCACGCTTATGGCCTCAAGCACTTGGCGTTCCGCTTGATAGACCTGCTCCCACACCTTCCCAAGCAAGAGTTCCGGTTTACCGAGCCGTCGCACCTGTGCTCGGCCAGCTCCTTCGAGAGGAGGTAACAGCGGACCATCGAGAGCCTCAAGGATCTCCGCGATCGATACCTCGGAGGGTTTCTTCGACAGTACATACCCCCCTTGAGCGCCGCGAAGACTCGATACAAGACCGGCCTTCTTCATACTGTGAAGGACCTGTTCTAGAAATCGAGCAGGAATAGCTTGTCGGCGTGCAATCGATTTCGCTTGCACCGGCGCTGTCCCGAGATGCATCGCTAGGTCAACTGCCGCCATAATTCCATAGGTTGCTCTCAGAGATACCTTCATACATGAGTATTCCGGTAGGAATTAAAATATAGCCTATTTCATACTACCCGACGGGCTCCGCTGTCAAGCCACCTCTCTCTGGCGGTCCAAAGAGCATAGTCCTAAAAGTTTTGCCAGTACTAACCAGGGACAAACCTGCCGAGAGGATCGTGCCTCATTCATACATATATTTCTTTTCATGTATAAGAGATAAGGATGGGCAGGGAAACAACCGGGCATAGATATGAGGATCTCGATCCATACTTCGATCCTCACTCATGGAGGCAAGTTGCTCACCTCACAAGAAAAAACCATCATGCTCCTTGTATCGTATCCGGACCAAAAAAACTGCACCACCTATATTTTCCTCATTGACATCAAATTGGCCCTGGGCAATAATCCGCACCACTTCTTCGCCCTTCTCCTGGAATGTTCATGTCGCCTACATCAACCGCGTTCAGTATTTTGTTGCTCAGCAGTGATCAGGACATCCAGAGTCAGTTCAAGCACGCCTTCAAAGATGCGTCTGTGACTGTGGCGAAAGATGTGTCCACACTGCCGAAAGACGTGACGCGTCGCACGTTTGACGCAGTGATTGTCGAATTAAAACTAGGTTCATCCGATAGAGCCACCGCCATGCCTCCCGACATCGACCTCGCACACACCATGGTCATTACCGGTTCTCGAACTGTACTCAAGCGAGCCTCCAAGTTCATGTATATGATGGCGCGGCAGAATGCTGCTCGAACAAACGGAAAGGAGGCCCTGTCGCTTGAAAACTTTCTCGAGTGGAAGATGGGAGACTTTGTGAAGGGCATGCGAAACGGTTCGGGACGCAATCTGCATCCCATGCTGATCGCTGCTATCGAGCGTCCTCTCATCACCAGAGCTCTTCAGGAAACGAAAGGCAACCAGATCCAAGCAGCAGAACTGCTGGGACTAAATCGAAACACCCTCAGGAAAAAGATCCATGACTTGCACATTCTTGTGAAACGGAATCGGACCACGCAGACCGGTGGAACTTGACGCCTCGGGCGTGCCTGGGAACGTGGATCCATGTGGGTGCAATGACAGAATACGTTGGTGGCAAGGAGTCGCGCAGTTCAACCCAATAACAGGAGGGGCACGATGACAAAAGAAGAGCTGATCGCAAAGATGGCGGCATCCGCGGGTATCACCAAGGTTGCAGCAGGCACTGCATTGCAGGCTTTCACCGGAGCGGTGACGACATCCCTGAAAAAGGGACAACGCGTCTCGTTGGTGAACTTTGGGACCTTTACAGTTGCCAAACGGAAAGCCCGGCTTGGAAGGAATCCCAGAACCGGTGAGGCGCTGCGGATTCCCGCAGCCAAGGTTCCGAAGTTCTCGGCAGGGAAAATCCTAAAATCAGCCGTCAGATAGCACGTACGATCCTCTACAAAGAAAAGAGGGCATACTCCAGCTCACGAGTACGCCCTCTTTTCTTTTGCGTTTAGTATGACATCTCTTTGACCTCTGCGGTATGATGAGCCTCTAGAATGAGCGACGTAAACCGTGAAACGGGAAAGGGGGCGACCGGAATCGACGGGGATACTAAGGTCAGCGGGGCATGTCGAGCTCTCGGGGTCTCGTAAATCCTCCGGGAAAATGTAACTGCCAATCAAGAACTGGCACTCGCAGCTTAATTAACTGCGACGTTCCTC
>DATNCR010000243.1:0-7688 GCA_035607135.1 Nitrospiraceae bacterium | reverse complement strand
ACATCGCTCATCGTCTGGCCGGCCGTTTTGCCTGTGGTCGACTGGCAGCCGGTTAGGGCCATCATGAGCGAAAATGAAACACAAGATATGGTGCCGACAATTTTAGGAATCTGTAGCATAAGAGCCTCCTCCAGTAGGGTTGTATACCAAAACAATAGCCGCTTCCGGATGATTCGCGAAGCTAGGCAGGCGCCTAGTTCAGCTTTCTGTCATAAGATGTCTCTCCATCCAAGCCGTCCTTTAGGGTCTTGCCCAGTAGTCTTGCCCGCTCTCTCTGCTAACGTAAGGAATGCCGGCAGTTTTTTCGTGAGGCACCGGTTCCATGCAAAGAGGAAAGTGGGTCACAGACACATGTCTGAGCAATTGACAGATCGCGAGAACGAAAAGTTGGCCGTTCATACCGATCACACGGATAAATCAAGCTTGAGCACCGGAACTATTGATGCGAGGCCGTCCACTGCACACGTCGGCACCGTCCCAGTCTTTCTCAAGTGGTCGGTGCTGGCTCTTGGTATCCTATTCGCGCTGGCTCTCGCCGGTTTGTTTGTTGTCAACAGAGAATTACCAAGGTTCATCGAGCGTCAACTCAATGCGCATGTACAGGGCTATCGGTTTACCGTGGGGCAAGCGGACATCTCTCCCAGCCTGTCGCTCGAGATTCGACAGTTGACCATGGTTCAGACGGAACATCCCGACCCTCCGGTCGCGGAAATTCCCCGATGGGTCCTCAGCATTCAATGGCGACACCTCTTTTCCGGACTGCTGGTCAGCGATTATCTCATCAGCCGACCGACTCTTCACATCACCCTCCCGCAGGCGAAGAAAGAACTTCAAGACACCGTTCCCATCCACCAGAAAGGATGGCGAGATGCCGCCTATTCGTTTTATCCCATCAAGATCAACGAGTTTAAAATCGAAGATGCCGACGTCACCTATGTCGATCAGGATCCGTCCAAACCTCTGCATTTCACCCATCTCAATCTTCTCGCCGGAAATATCCGTAACATCCGCTCTCCCAACGATGCGTATCCGTCCGATCTCAACCTCGACGGCAATATCTTTGGCTCGGGGAAAATTCAGATGAAGGGGCATGCCAACTTCCTTGCGGAGCCATATGCAGGAATCAATGCCGATCTGGCCTTGCAGCATGTCGTGCTCGAGCCGTTACTCCCGGTGACCGGGCGCTACAATGTTCAGATACGAGGAGGGCTGCTTTCGGCCGACGGACATGTGGAATACACCGCCGAAGGCGAGACTACGGCGACCCTGAAGACAATGACGATCGAGGGTGCCCATGTTGATTATGTCCACAGCTCCGAAACGACAGCCAAAGAAACACAGACGGGACACGCTGTTGTGAAGACCGCCCAACAGCTCCAGAACAAATCAGGGACCTTAATCCGGATCGATCATGGGGAAATCAAGAACAGCGAATTCGGCTTCGTCAATACAGCGGCCAAGCCGCCGTATCGTGTGTTCTTAAGCCGCGGAGTGCTGCAACTCGACAACATCAGCAATCATCTCATCCAAGGCAGCGGCTTCATCAGGCTCACAGGCGCATTCATGGGTACTGGAGAAACCGTGATCAGCGGGACATTCCGGCCCGAGACAAAATCCCCGGACTTCGATCTGAACATCAAGATCGAACGGACGCAGATGCGCGCGATGAACAACTTGCTGCGGGCCTATGGTAACTTTGACGTGACCGCCGGCCTGTTCTCGCTATTTTCCGAATTGAAGGTCAAGAACGACCGGCTGGAGGGCTATGTCAAACCGCTCTTCAGAGATATGAAGGTGTACGATACACAGCAGGATAAAGAGAAGAACCTGTTTCGCAAGCTGTACGAAGGCCTGATCGGAGATGTGGCGAAACTGCTTGAAAACAGCGCACGGGAAGAAGTGGCGACTCGGACGGATTTATCGGGCACCGTGGAGGACCCCGAGGCCAGTACCTGGCAGACGATTGTTAATTTAGTGAGAAATGCCTTCTTCAAGGAGATCCTTCCAGGTTTTGAAAAACAGATCCGATCCTCACCATGATCATGGGGGGTATCCCACGATTAATTGGGAATCCCCGCCCCATTTGGCGTGCCGCATCTGGTCAGTGAGAGCACTCGGGAACTACCCAGGCCTATCTTTTCTGCAGTCACGGCATAATCTGGAAGGTGAAGGAGTCCCCAGCAACGAGGACGATAACGGAAAGATTCGCTCGAAGAGCACCATGTCGTGCAAGGGTTGATCAAGGGATTGAAGAAGATGAACTCGAGCGACGTCCGTTACGATGCCAGGGTTACGGTCCTGGCCGAGAAGGTCAATCAAGAAGCGAGAGATGAAGCTGCTCTAGACTTTTCTGGAGGGCCAGGTGAACGTCAAGGTTATCTGGAAGCTCCTGAGCGCAACCTTTACAAAATGGACTGAGGACCATGCGCAACGATTGGGCGCCGCCTTGGCATTTTACACTGTCTTCTCTCTGGCGCCCATACTGCTGATCGTGATCGCCATGGCCGGGCTGGTATTTGGACAAGAGGCGGCTGAAGGTCAAATCATCGGGCAAATTCAAGACCTCGTCGGTGACGATAGTGCGAAAGCCATTCAAGGCATGCTTGCCTATGCAAGGAAGCCGTCGACCAGCCTTATCGCGACGGGTGTGGCCCTTGTCACACTGCTCTTCGGTGCGACCAGCGTATTCGCGCAGGTCCAAGACGCGCTCAACGTCATTTGGGGAGTGGAAACCAAGTCGGGGCGGGGGATCATCCAAATCATAAAAGACCGGTTCATTTCATTTGTGGCGGTACTCGGAAGCGGCTTTTTACTCTTGGTATCTCTGGTGCTGAGTGCTGCCCTGGCCGCCGTAGGACACACATTGGAATCTCTTCTGCCGGCATCGGAACTTATTCTCCAGGCGATTAATTTCCTCCTTTCATTTGTGGTGATAACCCTCCTGTTCGCAATGATCTATAAATTGATCCCGGACGTATTGAACAACTGGCAGGATGTATGGGTTGGAGCGGGGATGACTTCGCTCCTCTTCACGATCGGCAAATCCCTTATCGGTTTGTATCTGGGCAAGAGTGAAGTCGGATTGGCATATGGTGCGGCCGGTTCGCTCATCGTCGTCTTACTCTGGGTGTATTATGCCTCGCAAATTTTCTTGTTCGGGGCAGAGTTCACGGCGGTCTATGCGGCCTTTCGCGGATCCCAATTGAAACCGACCCCAAATGCTCTGCCGACGCACGATGGGGCGTCACCTGTTCCGGACACCTCCCAATCCCCCCGGAAGGTCGCGTGATAGAACATATATCGATGGATTCACGAATGGGAAAACAGGATGCAGGGGTATTCTCCCGATGGGCAATGTATGCCGCGCGAGCCTTGGGCAGTGCAAAAGCGTTTGCCCTCGCTCTTGGGATAGTCCTGTTCTGGGCCTTGTCCGGCCCTGTGTTTCATTTTAGCGATACATGGCAACTCATCATCAATACCGGAACAACAATCGTCACGTTTCTCATGGTGTTTCTGGTGCAACATACGCAGAACCGTGATAGTGCAGCCATTCAATTGAAACTCGACGAAATGATCCGCTCCACGCAGGGTGCGCACAATGCACTGCTGGACCTTGAGGACCTCGGTACGGAAGACTTGGATAAAATTCGGGCGCTATATCAAGACCTGGCCCAGAAAGCGAGGACCGATAAAATTAAGGACCTTGCCGCACATGGTACACCAGACATCACCCTGACAGTATTCGAGCAGTCTCGGCGAAGACATCAATCAGAATGATACTCCCGCCTTGAAGTTCCCTCTGTTCCCGCTCTACACCCCCACTAGGGTTTTCATCAGTATCGGCTTCCGCTGCAAGGGCTGCATCTATCTCCTAGGGACTGGATTATGAAGAGGGCGAAACTCTGGCGATTGCTGTCTGTGGTGTCAGGGACATAACGACAGTGGATTAGAGAAAGGAACGTTTCAGATTTGCACCGTCAATGGCCGCGAATGCTTCTGTTCCCCATAGCCTTCGCGCTTATGTTCAGCATGGCAGACCAGGGTCTCGCTGAAGTTCCTGTCACCGCTTCCCCTGAGGAGGGCAGCGCACAGGTACAGGGGCCAGTTCCGGCAGGAGAATCTCGTCAACGGGGGGATCAATCTCCGGTCTCTGATACCGGTTCCAAGCGGGAGAGTGTTCTTCTAAATTGGGAAACCGGTGAAGGCCGTAGTTATCTTATCCCCAGCGTGGAATTATTGTCCTACCTGTTCTTGCTCAATCAATATGACCGGCATTTTACAGAGCCAAAAGATGTGTACAGAACTACTGGCGATACATTTTGGCAGCACCTGACTGATTCGAAGTGGGTTCTCGATAATGACCGGTTCTCGGTCAACCAGTTTCTGCATCCCTACGGCGGCAGTGTGTACTATGGCTTAGCGAGATCGGCGGGCCTCAACTTCTGGGAGTCCTTTCTCTACAGCAGTGCCGGGAGTTTTCTCTGGGAAATGGGGGGTGAGAAGACGGATCCCTCAATCAACGACATGATTGCCACTCCCATTGGCGGAACCTTCCTGGGTGAACCGTTCTTCCGGATGGCCAATTTGCTGCTCGAGTCCGGGGATGGCAAACCCGGCTTCTGGCGTGAACTCGGAGCGGCCGTAATTTCACCGCCCACTGGCTTCAACCGGCTCGCGTTCGGTGAGCGCTTCGACACTCTATACCCAAGCCACCAACCGGCTACCTTCATGCGCTTGCAGGTCGGTGGGACATTGAGCTCTAGCAGCCAGAACGTTTCCTCCAACGTCAAAGAGCATGGGGCCGTAGGAGACTTCACCTTTACCTATGGTCTTCCGGGAAAGCCCGGCTACAGTTACACACGCCCATTCGATTACTTTGACTTTCATGTGACAGCTGTCACGGCAAATGTTCTGGAAAGTGTCAATGCGCGTGGGCTCCTCCTCGGTCGCGACTACGCGTCCGGTGATTCCACTCGAGGGGTATGGGGTCTCTTTGGGAGTTATGATTATATTTCACCTCAAATATTCCGTGTCTCCAGCACCGCGCTCTCCCTCGGAACGACTTGGCAATCGTGGTTGTCACAGACGGTGGCGCTCCAGGGAACCGCTCTAGGCGGTACCGGATATGGAGCGGCCGGTCGCGTCCAGCGCACGGAAGAGCGGGATTATCACTATGGAGTCACGCCTCAGGCCCTGCTTGCCCTCCGCCTGATCTTCGGCGACCGAGCCATGATTGATTTCACCGGGCGAGAATATTATGTCAGCGGCCTGCTGTCTTCCGAGCCACAAGGAAATGAAAATATACTGCGTGGAGACGCCTCGCTGACCGTCCGGGTCTTCGAACAACATGGGGTCGCGCTCCGGTACCTGATTTCTCATCGGGATGCCCATTATCCGACTGTGGATTTCCGGAACCAGACTGTCGAAACAATCAGCTTGATGTATGTCTTCCTCGGAGGTTCCGGATTCGGCGCAGTCGAATGGCGCTAAGCGGGCTGAAGAGAAGCGGCGGTTGATTCTCCCGATCATGATGAACCCCTCCTCTCCTAAACACTTCTCGATGATTCGCGAGTTTCACTTGGCCGATTTCTTTACCCTGGCGAATGCCGCTTGCGGGATGGGGGCCGTGTTTCTCAGCATGATCTACATGGGGAACCGTTCGACGGACCTCCTCATCGCCGCCGCGGCCTTGGTGCTGGCAGCCCTGATTTTTGACTCGCTTGATGGCCGCATTGCACGATGGCGTCGCAAGCATTCTGCGCTCGGGCGTGAATTGGATTCACTCTCTGACGTCATCTCATTTGGTGTCGCTCCCGCAGCGCTTGGTTTTGCCGCAGGCCTGCGGGGAGGGTGGGACTGGATCGCGCTCCTCTATTTTGTCTGCTGTGGGGTCAGCCGATTGGCCAGGTTCAACGTGACTGCCGAGGATCTTTCGGAGGGAAGAGACGCGGTGGCGTATTTTGAAGGCACTCCCATTCCGACGAGCGTATTGCTCCCCGGCATATTGGTTCTGGCTGCGTGGCAGGCTCGATTAGATGAAAACATGTACGGAGGTGTGTGGTCCATCGGACCCTGGCATCTGCACCCGCTTGTCCTGCTCTTTGTCCTATCTGGAACCTTGATGGTTAGTAAGACACTGCGCATTCGAAAAGTTTAGGTGTGGCAATTGCCTGGAGCTTCGCTCCACTCCGGAACGCCGCGATCGCTGAGATCATCGCTCCGACCATAACATCAAGGTAACTCGTACGATTCCTACCGCGAGGGCCACTAAAAAGATGAGCCGCGGATACCAATTGGCCTTTAGCCCATACCGAGTCATTCAATTCCTCTCTATCCTCATCGCTTCCCGTCAATAGATCTTTCCCTTCTTGGCTTTCAGCTGTGAAAGGTTATGCCGCGCCTCGTTTTCGAAGATGCCACACGACTAAACCTACGAAGCCCGAACCAAGGCAAACCTGTGTCTTCATGATTTCTCCCTTAACAAGAATATGCCTGCGCATTCATAACTTTTACTGGGCCTCCAGCAAAGGGGATACTGGGGAAAAGCCTAGTGTGGTTCCCGATGTCAGGCGTTTGTGGGCTTTTACTTCGTAGGTCTGCGGCGTATTCGTTTCAAACAACACGCGAAGAGAGGGACTAGATGTTCACTTCGAACAGAGGCTGCCCATTCTGGGCACGCCCCCACATTGCTTACCATATTGACTTACTATTAGTACTCCTGATGTAATGGTGTCCTATAATTTGAGATGGCGAGATGTCGAAAAGTCCAGACATTCCTATCACCTCGGTTCTACTTATCGATAGCAGCACAAACCAGCGCACATACTGGGCAGATCAACTGAAGTCTTGCTACTCTGAATATGAGATCGTGGAGGCGCGTGACTGTCAATCGGGATTGGATCTCTATCGGTCTCGGCGGGTTGACTGCGTGGTGCTTGAACTCGCCTTACAGGATGAATCTGGTTTCGCGGCATTACTAAACTTAGTCCCTTTCGCCAGCAGGCCGCAGGTTGCGGTGATTGTCCTCACCCAGCTGACACATCGCGGTACGTGGGAGTTAGCCAAGCGGAATGGCGCGTGTGCGTGCTTGGCAAAAAAATTCACGTCGGGCGAGGATTTGCATAAAGCCATTCAACGTGCAATAGCGTCTGTGGGACAGATGCCAAAAGAAGATCGGTATCGGCCTATCTAGTCTCTCGTCTCTTCGCTCAAGACGCCAGGGTTTCAAGCACAATCGAGCTACCCATTGCCAGGGTAGCAGTCGTGAGAATGTCCTTGAGTGTGTCCACCAGGAGTTTCATCGAAGAGCCTTTTACGATGAACTCGCTCACCCCTAGCGCGCGGACTTGTCGCTCTGTCTCAGGGGTTGTATCTCCCGTCAAAATGATCACCGGCTGTGCGAGATCGACACTGCGGATCTGTCTCAAGATTGTGATCCCATCGAGCTCCGGCATTTTCAGATCCAGCACTATGACATGGGGATGTTCTTGGCGATAAAGCTGCAGGCCTTTCCAACCGTTATCAGCGAAGAGCACATCATATCCCTGTTGACGGAGTCTCATTTCGAGGAGAGTCCGAACATTCGGCTCATCATCAATCACCAGAATCTTGGCCACGGTAGCCTCCTCGAATACCCTCCTAGTATGTTTCATTCGACCACGTAGCATAACCACCAAGCCTCGTCTGAG
>DATNCR010000190.1:0-15505 GCA_035607135.1 Nitrospiraceae bacterium | reverse complement strand
CGACATCCCTCACAGACGAGGCATTCTCTCTATGGCACGTACGAGCGATCCCAATAGTGCCGGTTCGCAATTCTTCATTGTCGTCAAGGATTCGAACTTTCTCGATGGGCAATATACGGTCTTTGGTGAAGTGGTGAAGGGGATGGAAGTGGCGGACAAGATTGTCAGCTTACCAAGGAACAGCCAGGACCTTCCGACCGATCGGGCAGAGATGACCATCGTGGTGGTCGAGTAACCGATGCAAGGGTGGTGGGCTATGAGGCGTGACGCTGTTGTCATGAACATCACCATACTATGCGGCACGCTGTTGGTGGCCGGTCTTCTCGTTGGGTGTGGTGGGAAGACCGATATGACCCCCATTACTCCTCCGCCAAGCCCTGGTCCAAGGGCCGTTATCAAGACGAAGTTCGGGGACATCCATATCAAGTTGTATCCGGATGTGGCTCCGAATCATGTGAAGAACTTTATCCAGCTGGCCAAGTCAGGTTTTTACAACGGGACGATTTTCCACCGAGTGATTCCAGGTTTTATGATCCAGGGCGGCGATCCTAATACGAAGAACTCGCTCCACAAGGAGCTGTATGGACAGGGTGGGCCGAAAGATGAGAATGGTAATCCGGTCTTATTGAAGGCGGAGTTCAGCGATATTCCTCACAAGCGCGGTATTGTGTCAATGGCACGAGCGAACGAGCCGGATACCGCGGGGTCACAGTTTTTTGTCGTCGTTGAGGCGTCCCATTTCCTTGACGGGAAATACACGGTCTTTGGCGAGGTGACCAAAGGCATTGGTGTCGCAGACAAGATCGTCATTATGCCAAGAAATGATCGCGACTTGCCGAATGAACGGGTTGAGATGACTGTGACGATTCTCGAATAAGACGAGTATGGAGGGGACAATACTATTTGATTTTTTCGATGAACGTGCGCAGGCGGGCTCGTTCGGACGGAAAGAACAGCACGAAGCTCAGGCCAAAGGCATGACCTGAGACCCAACGTACCGATGCCCGCTCGACTTTCACCGGGGATGACTGGCCGGGAAGCTGAAGGGCGACCTGAACGTCGAGCCCTTCCGCCATATTAATCGTAGATTCTGCCCGGCAGCCGGCCGTCGAGATGTTCGTAATTGTGGCGTCGCCTTCCACCTCCCCAGAAGAAAATCCCAGGGTGCAGCGTAGGTCCACTCGGCGTGCTTTTCTGATCTTTCGTTCCTTTTCTCCGGTCATGGTGTGAGGCCTACTGTTATCGGGAGCGGATCCCGTCAGTGGTGGTGACATCCCGGTCCGTGGGTATGTGGTTCAGCCGCCGGAGGTGGCATGAACTGCTGTCCGGGCAAGATGATGTGGCCCGGTTCACGTTGCTTGGCCAAGTATTCCGCGATGTCCGGATGGTAGGCCCGCACATAGCCGATGAGCCCACCGAGAAACCGTCGTGATTGGAAATCTGTACCAGAAAATTGAGACACGAACGCAATGGCACGGTCCAGTATCTCCGGTGCATCGGATAGGTCGGCGATCTGCTGAGGATTCTGCTTGTTGAACATCTCGTATTCTTTCTTCAGATGGTCCGCGAAGACCGGCATCGGTGCGGCAGGCACATGGAGGGGGCTGAGAGTTCGTCGCAAGGCCTGAAGCGCTGCGACGATTTCCGCATCTTGTCCATCGTGGCGTGTCTGGAAGTATCCATAGATCACCACTTCGACGAGGTTGAACAGGGCCACAGCCTTATCGCCGCCCAGCTCCGTCAGCCCGCGATAGAAGTCACGACGTACCGGCATGAATTGTTCCGCAAGCCGTTTCTGCTGATAGTCGCTTCCGGATTCAAGATAGATGCAGTTCGCAGGGCATGAGACCCGCACGATTCGGTGTTCACCACAACACTGGCTGCAGATCATTCCCCCCAAAGCTGGACAAGGCCGCTTGCCTTTTCGTTCTGTGCAGTACACGCATTGGCTCATTTTTTTACGGGTCCTTCCGGCACCGGTTTCGGTGGTGGGGGGATAAAACCGTAGTCTGCCAATGTCCGCTTTTCCTGTTTGGACTTCCCGCTACTGGGGGTTTCAAGCCCGTTCATCTCAGCCGCATGAGCCAACTCAAAGGGGACAAGGATGAGGTTGTTGGCGCGGTCGATGCTCAGATCTCCCGGCGAGGGCAAAAATTCGGCGATGACTTGAAACCGCTTGTCCCAGGTCATGCGCCAGACTTTTCCCGTCGTGAAATCCGACACGTACATATTGCCCCAACGGTCGAAATCCACACCGCGGAGATTCTGAAAACGGCTGGAAAAGAATCCGTTGGAGAAAAGCTCCGTTACCACGCCTTCCGGCGAGACCTCGGAGATCTTGCCTTTATCCCAGCTCACCGCAATGATCTGGCCGGACTTGGGATGGATGACCAGACCCGAGGGACCGGCCAGAGCGGGGTCTGTGACGAGTACAGAAATCGTCTGGGCGGCCAAATCCACCCGGTAGATCGTGTTGGCTTTTTGATCGGAGCAATACAGGTGACCCTTGCCATCGGAGGTGACGTCGCTCAGGGAGGCCTGGGGCAGCATTGACTGTGAGGCAGTCGATGATCGAATGGTGAGTGCGAGGACTGGCTCACCGGTGGTGGTGTCAAAGCCCCGTAGGGTATTGAGATCGGCCACGTAGAGGACGTGTTCGACCACGGCCATGCCTTTGGGGGCATGGAGGATGACATCACCCTTTCCGCCCTGGATGAATTTGAGATTCAAGAGTTTTCCGTGAGGATCGAGTTTGGTGATAAATCCGTTGTTATCGGCGGTCTCCGCCTCACCGTTGACGCTCGAGATGAAATAGCCCTTCTCGATAGGATCATTTACGAAGCTATAGGGAGATTGAAGTTCCGTCACGGTAATTTGGGCGTCGAGTGGGGTGACGATCACAAGGGGTATGATCCAGATCAGCCAAAGGGCTGGATGGCTGATGACGCGTGTCAGAAGGGACATCACAGAGGAGATTGTGTTCACAAGGTAGACGGCTCGGGTAGATAGCTGTTGATCGTGGTTGACGAATCCATCGTAGCTGTCAGGCGAAGAATCTGTCAAGAAACGGACATGAAACGTTTCCACTTCTTTCTTGGGTCTCGGGCGGTACGGTTCACGCATTCCGGTCGTTGACTTGATCAAAAATGCCCTGCTATGGTGCCTTGATTTTTTCCTGAAGTTCTCTTACCGGAGGAGGAATCCGTGTCGGCACGATTGATCGACGGCAAAGCATTGGCATTGCAGGTACGCGAGAAGCTCGCAACCGAATCGGCGGCGGTCTTGGCGAAGACCGGGATGAAGCCCGGCCTGGCAACCATCCTGGTCGGCGACGATCCCGCCTCGCATCTCTATGTGAAGAGCAAACAGAAAGCCTGCGACGCGGCGGGCATCTACATCGATGATCACAAATTGCCGGCGAGCACAACCCAAGCAGAGTTGTTGGCCTTGATTGAAAAAGAAAACGCCGATCCCAGGATCCACGGGATACTGGTTCAGTTGCCGCTCCCAAAGCATATCGACAGCAAAGTTGTGCTCGAAGCGGTGTCGCCAGACAAGGATGCAGACGGGTTTCACCCCTACAATTTCGGTCGGCTTGTCGAGGGGCATCCCGTGTTTGAAGCCTGCACGCCGAAGGGCGTCATTAAGATGATCGAATCCACCGGCGTGAGTATCGAAGGCAAGCGCGCCGTCGTATTGGGACGGAGTAACATCGTCGGCAAGCCGTTGGCGCTCATGTTGCTCCAGCGCAACGCCACGGTCACGATATGCCACTCCAAGACGAAGGACTTGCCGGCGGTCTGTCGCGAAGCCGAGTTGCTGTTGGTCGCGATTGGGAAAGCCAAGTTTGTCACGGCCGACATGGTACGTGACGGGGCAGTCGTGATCGATGTCGGGACGAACCGGCTCCCCGACGGGAAGGTCGTCGGCGACGTTGATTTTGAACCGGTCAGTCACAAGGCAGGCTGGATCAGCCCTGTGCCGGGCGGTGTCGGGCCGATGACGATTGCGATGCTGTTGGACAACACGGTGGAGTCTGCAAAGAGAATGGCAAAGATGTTGTAGAAGGATGAGGGCTCCCTTGCTCGCTGCCCGCGCACGATCAGAATGTGCTCGGTCAATGCGCGCAGTAGGGAGCCCCCAATCCTCCTACAACAGCGGGTGAAGTGTAAGGGGGCACGGAAAGAAGATGAGTCGGGAGCCGAGGCGATTACGAGAGGTACTGGATCGGGGGCAGTTTGCTGTCACGATTGAGTACAATCCTCCCAAAGGCACCAACATTTCGGGTGTGCTGGAGAATGCCAAGCAGTTAGTAGGGCGCGTGCACGGGGTCAATGTGACGGACAACACAGCCGCCATTGTGCGGGCCGGGTCTCTCCCAGTTTGCCGACTTCTCTACGAACTCGGCCATGATCCGGTCATGCAGATGACCTGTCGTGATCGGAACCGGATTGCGATGCAGTCGGACCTCATGGGCGCTTCCATGCTCGGCATCCAAAACATTCTCTGCCTCACTGGGGACTATCCGACCGTCGGAGATCACAAAGAGGCAAAGCCGGTCTATGATCTGGATTCCGTCCAAGTCATGCAGCTTGTGCAAGGACTCAACAATGGACGTGATTTTGTGGGGAACAAGTTAGATGGTTCGACACAGTTTACCATTGGGGCTGCGGTAACTCCGGAGGCAGATCCGCTGGGCCCCATGCTCGCCAAGTTTGAAGTGAAGGTGAAAGCGGGCGCCCAGTTTTTCCAGACGCAGGCAATTTACCATCCGGAGCAGTTTGGGTCCTTCATGAAGGCGGTGCGTCCATTTAAGGTCAAAGTGTTGGCGGGCATTCTTGTCCTCCGGAACGCGAAGATGGCGGAATTTATGAATGCCAATATTCCTGGCGTGTCGGTCCCCCAGGAAATGATCGACGAACTCAGGGCTGCCGGCCCAGAGCGTGCAGAAGATGTGGGGGTGGACATCGCGGTGCGAACGATCAAGGCGGTGCGGCCGCATTGCGACGGGGTTCATGTTATGGCGATCAAGGCCACGCACCGGCTGGCTGAGATCATCACCAAAGCGGAAGTGGCTTGATGACGATTCCCGAATTTCAGCGGCACAAGCGTGACAAGAAGAAGCTCATTGTCGTCACGGCCTACGACGCGCTGTTCACACGCATTGTCGAACAGGCCGGGATTGAGACGATTCTGGTCGGGGACTCATTGGGTGTGGTGGTGCAGGGGAAATCCAATACGCTTTCTGTGACAATGGACGACATGCTCTACCATACGAAACTCGTAGCCGGGGCGGCCCAACGAGCGCTTGTCATCGGTGATATGCCCTTCATGTCCTATCAAGCCAGTCAGGAAGACGCACGTCGCAATGCGGGACGATTTCTACAAGCTGGGGCTCAAGCCGTCAAATTGGAAGGTGGCGCGGCTGTGGTTGCTCAAGTAGCGGCAATGACCGACATCGGCATTCCAGTGATGGGGCATCTCGGTATGACCCCACAGTCGGTTCACGTTCTTGGTGGATACAAGGTTCAAGGGAAAGGAAAGGATCAGGCAACCACGTTGCTCGAGGATGCGAAGGCGCTTGAGGAAGCCGGGGCGTTTGCGCTGGTTCTCGAAGCCATTCCTGCGCAACTGGCCAAGACCATCACCCATTCCGTTTCAATTCCCACCATTGGCATCGGCGCCGGTCCTCACTGTGACGGTCAGGTGCTGGTCCTCTATGATCTTCTCGGCCTCTTTGATGACTTTGTGCCGAAATTCGTTAAGCCATACGCTCACCTCAAGGCCGATGCGCTCCAAGCTCTCCGACGCTACAAAGAAGAGGTTGAGCAGGGCAAGTTTCCTAGCGACTCCGAATCCTACCACTAGCAGGCTGCTGAAAAAGGCCCCCAACTTCGTTCTCGGGTCGAAAGAATCCTCAACGTACCCCAGAGGGTACGCCTCCGGTTCTTTCTCGCCTGCGGCCTCGTTGGATGACCTTTTTGAGCAGCCTGACCGCAGCGAAAAGTTTGCAGATTGCAGTCTTTATCCGCAACTAGCTTTTCAAGATCTCCGGCAAAGAAGGGGGTTCAAGCACGAGGCGAATTTGATAGGGCGTAGAATTTGAAAGCGTTGTGGAAATAGTCCTGCACGCTTCAGAAAAAGCGATGACGTCGATTCCCATATAAAGCTGGGGCAGATTTTGGAGACGTGAGAGCCCGCTACGAGCGAGTTTCTGCGCCGCCTGTTCGTTGCCGAGGAACTGCTTGATATTAGCGGCGGCGATTTGGATGAGGGCTTGAAAGAAGTTTCCCTGCTCGCTGTGGTGTCCCACCGCGTGCCACAGTCCCTCGAACACCTCGTGACATTCCCACCAATAGGCAAAATTATAGAGGTCAATTCCATACAGATAGTCCTCTGAGGTGTGCCATTGGTCAGCTGAAAACGGTGTTGGTCTCGGCTCCGACAGACCATAGGAATGTCCGCTTGGATCACGGCGTGGATGTGGGGTCCTTCCAGGCACGAAGCGGTATGAGGGGAACGGACGGGTTGAGTAACGAGGCCAATGCGGATCAGGCGGTTCCGGCTCAGTCACCGTGATGCTCGATGTGGTTGCAGTCGACTTGAAATACTTTCCTATCCTCCAACCGTATGGCTGTAAGCTGTCGCCCCCATACACACCCGCTGTCGATGGCCATTAGATTCTTCTCGCAAAGGAGGCCCAGGGAGGCCCAGTGTCCACAAATAATTGTGGTATCCCGTCGTTCGCGGTTTTCGATTCGGAACCATGGAACAAAGCCGGCAGGAATGTGAGCCGGTGGCCCGGAATATGACGACTCCATCAGGCCATCAGCCGAACAAGCCCGGAGCCTCGTGAGAACTTTGATGATTGTGGCAAGTCTGATCGGGCCGGTCAGGCTCGAAGACCATTGCAGGTGTTTGCTGGGATAGAGCGCCCGAAGCACGTCTTGATAGTAGGGACTCCGTAGCCCAGTTTCCACTTCACGAGCTAGATCCTCAGCCTCACGCATGGACCACTGCGGCAACAGTCCTGCGTGGACTAGAACGAAGGAGGATTCATGATAGAGGAGGCGTTGCTGGCGTACCCAACCTAGCAACTCGTCACGATCCGGGGCGTCAAGGATTGGTTGCAGGGTGTCTTGCGCACTTGGTGTCACAATGCCTTCAGCCACGGCGAGCAAGAAGAGGTCGTGATTGCCAAGGACTACGACTGCCGCGGTTCCAAGGCTCTTAATGTATCGGAGGACCTTGAGTGAGTCCGGTCCACGGTTCACGAGATCGCCAACGAACCAGAGGCGGTCAGATATGGGGTCAAATTGAATTTGTTCGACTAGGCGTTGCAGGGCGTCATTGCATCCCTGCACATCCCCAATCGCATAGCTAGCCATAAAGATGAGTGGCTCAGACGCAAGGGCACGAATGGCGGATGGGACTCACGGGTACTTCGCCTCAATGAGGCTTCGAAGTCCGCCACGGGCCGCAAACTCGCCGGTGACCTTGGCCCATACAGGGCGAGAGGCTTTTACGACATCATGCAGAATACGGTTGACGGCGTTTTCATAGAAGATGCCGAGATTTCTGTATGCATGGAGATACATTTTTAACGACTTCAACTCCAGGCACTCTTTATCCGGCATATAGTGCACTCTGATGATGCCGAAATCCGGCAGGCCGGTCTTTGGGCAAATCGCGGTATATTCAGGGATCTCAATGGTGATTTCATAGCCCTTGTATTGGTTCGCGAATGTTTCGATGTCCGGCAGTGGAACGGCAATGCCGCTCGTCGCATGGTCTTCGTTGTAGCCGAGCTCTGTGGTCTTCGATTTTTTTCTTGCTATCGCTTCACGCTTCACGTGTCATATCTCACATCGGTCTAGACTTGTTTCATCCAGTCCACTTGGCCGATTTTTTCCAATTGAATATAGAGCGTCACCCAGGGGCAAGCCATCTCGGGGTAGACCTCACACAAGCCCCCTTTTCGCACGCCTCCGCAAGGGCCATGGCTCATGAACTTCGGGCATTCGGCTTTGAGCGAATTGTCGGGAATAGGGGGACGCTTATGGATCCCACCGGCGTGCTGATCGCCTTCGTTTTCCCCAGGGATGATTACGCATCTTGACATAGGGGTCTAGTCTAGACAGGTTTGACGGAATCGGCAATCTCTCTTTGTAATGCCATGAAGCTCGCGTATGTTTGGCAGATGCGAAAACATCATGAAAATGCAAATTGTTAGGGCGAATGGCCTATGAGTGTAGAGAGTGCTAGGCCTTCTTTCAGGCATGGTGGGCCTTCTGAGAAGTTGCGTTGATTATCAAGAATTTATAGTATGTTTCTGTTAGTATATGGCTCGAGAGGGTATCGACGTTTCTCATTGACAGTCTTTTTTGGGCTTTGCTACCATGGGTCCTCGTGTGAGCGGATGAACCCCATTCATTCAACCTCGAATTCCTGCAGGCCTGTTGCATCTAACTGTGTTTTTCCGATAGGAAACATCATTCTGTTATAACGAGAGAGGGAGGTGTTCCAATGAGTCTTGACTATGTAAAGTTTTCCGGTGGATTTGAGAAGTTCATGCCCAAAGAATACCGGGACATGGTTGAACATGGCCCGTTCGGAAAGAAGATTGCGGTTTCCCAGATGGGAAGCTTCAAGGAAATTCTCGAAGAGCACCCCATGTGTGCCGGTTGTGCGATGACTCTGTTCATCCGACTGGCGATCATTGCGTTCCCCAACCCAGAAGACACGATTACTGTTGGAACGGCAGGCTGTGGGCGGTTAGCGATTTCACAGGCTGCGATCCCGTTTGTATACGGTAACTATGGTGATCAGAATGGTGTCGCAAGCGGATTGTCCCGCGGGCTGCGGCTGCGGTTCGGTGACAAGCCGAAGGATGTGGTGGTCATGGCGGGAGACGGTGGAACGGCAGATATCGGATTCCAGCAGGTGCTCCACTCCTGGTTCCGAAAAGAACGATTCACCACGATTATGTTGGACAATGAAGTGTACGGCAATACGGGTGGGCAGGAGAGCGGGATGACCAACCGTGGTGCAGTTCTGAAGATGGCTCCGCTGGGGAAGAAGTTTGAGAAGATGGATATGCTGCAAATGGCGAAAGTGGCTGGATGTGCCTATGTGGCGACGGTAGTTCCGAACAATCCACGCCGCGTCGAGAGTGTCATCAAGAAGGCCGTGCTGATTGCTCGCGAAGTGGGCTCCACCTACATTCAGGCCTATACCTCTTGTAACATCGAATATGCAATTCCGACCGACAAAGTCATGGAAGATGCGAAGACTGTTGAGAACGATCGGTATCAATTCACGGAATATGTGAGCGACGAGGCCAAGCAGTATCTGACTGAGCGGTACGGCTACAAAGACTATCTTCCGAAGCCGGCTGCTGCTGCCGCAATTCCAAACAAGGCGTAAGCGACCCGGGGGGAGGCTCGAACATGGCAAAACGCTTCAACATTCGGATGGCAGGAGTCGGTGGTCAAGGTGTCGTGACTGGGTCACACATTCTCAGTACCGCTGTGATTCATGCCGGCGGTGAAAGCACAATCGTCCCATTTTATGGGTCGGAAAAACGGATGGCACCGGTCGAAAGCTACGTCCGTGTGTCGGATGAACCGATCTATGAGATTGGGGAAATTACCTTCCCGCACATCATTATTATTTTCCATCCGCAAGTCATCACCCACGGTAAGTCGTATACAATGCCGTTCTACTTTGGATTGAAGGAAGACGGGGTTGCGCTGATCAATAACGATGGGCCCATGTCCCTTCACAGGGATCAGCAGCGTGAGCTAGAAGAGCGTCGTGCGAAGCTCTATTACTTTCCCGCCACCAAACTGTCGCTCGAAGTTGCAGGGATGGACCTCGCGACGAACATGGCATTGATGGGCGCCATTGGCGCCATCACGGGCCTCACTTC
This sequence comes from Nitrospiraceae bacterium, assembly GCA_035607135.1. Taxonomy (GTDB): domain Bacteria; phylum Nitrospirota; class Nitrospiria; order Nitrospirales; family Nitrospiraceae; genus Palsa-1315. The sequence goes on along the minus strand of DATNCR010000190.1, from coordinate 5,574 downwards.
TGTTGAAGCGCTGGAAATATCGGTGAAAGATCGATTCCTTGGCAAGGGATTTGTCGTATCTGGCGGTACCGCGGCATTGGACAGTGTCGTCGAACGGAAATTCAAAAAGAAACAGGAACTGATCGATAAAAATGTAGCGGTGATTCAGGCCGGCTGGAACTACGCGGTCGACCATGGTTGGGCTGCGCCATCAGTCAAACGGTCGGAAATCCGTATAGCTGTGGGTGCCTAACCAGGATTTAGTACGAAGGAGTCTTCATGTATCTGGTAGCCAATATCGATGTTGAGATTTGTGCGTCGAAGAGCTGCAAGCTCTGCACACAATATTGCCCTGAAGCGAACACCATTCAGTATAGCGAAACGATGGGGACGGATAAGGGCTTTAAGTATGGCACTGCATACGTCGCGGTGGATCGATGCAAGGGCTGTGCGCTGTGTGTGTGGGTATGTGACACGATGGCGAAAAACAATGCCATCAAGATGATCATGATTGATCAATTGCCGCTGGCCGCCGTAACCGATAACATTCGGTATGAAGAGAAGACTACGGTTGCGATGCTGTCCAATCCAATGATTGTGATAGGTAATTAAGGGGGAACGCGAGTGGCAACGACGTCAGATACAAGAGAACGCATCATTGTTCCTGGTCCGGCCGGATTCCATCCTCCGTCGGCGGCTCAGTTGGGGGTTTCGCTGCCTGACCCAGGGGAGGGGCTTTATTATGGATTGCTAGAGCCCAATGAAGACAAGGTCATCGAGGAGATGGCCCGCAAAATGCTGACCAGCCCCAACGCGACGATCTTCCCGGGGCCGTTGGTTCTTTGGGCCTGGAACGAGCATGCCATTGAAAAGGCCAAGGCAGTGTTGGAGATTGCCGCCCAGATTCCGAACGTCCTGATTATTCCAATGCCGGACTATCGTCCGAAGTATCCGAAGATCGACCCTGAAGAGGTGATCAATCCAAACCATCCGAACCTCACGATTTGGGGCAACAAGATTGAAGCCTGCATCTTTGTCGGCGTGCATTGTCATTATGCCAACTTGACCTTGAAAATGATTCGTGCAGGGACAAACTGTCTGACGATGGCGATCTGTGCGGAGCAGGGACATGAAGATGCCATGCTGACGATTCGAGATTCAGACACGGCCAAATTGAGAAAGACCGCGCAGGTCTTCAAGCGTGTGCGCGAGGAAATGGGCATTACGTTGCCGGAGAATGGTGAGAACGTGCGATTTACCGGCACGCAGTCAAGAGTTCACGGCGGCAAAACTCACACGAGTCCCCTCACCTTTGCGCCAGTTACCGTCGGCGAGACCAGCGCCGCTGCCTTTGGCCATTCCGCTGAACAGATGAAGCGTGAAGGTTAAGTAAGGTCGAACAGCACGGGCAATATAGCCAAGAGGTGTCATTATGAGTGAAGCACTCGAAGCCGAGCAAAAAACAAATCCGCAGGGCGATCCCATTACAAGTGTCGCTGCCCCTAAGGCGGACCTGACCAGTGGGAGGAAGGACCCCCATGCCGAAGCGAAACGGCAGAAGGTGGTCACGCCGGAGTACATGTTCCTAGAAGCTCCACGGACGAAGGAGTTCATCACGGGCAGCGAAGCGGCGAAAGAGGCCGTTCGGCGCTCCAGTGTGGACTTGGCTATCGCCTATCCGATTACCCCGCAGAGCGAAACGATGCAGCTCATCGGCGTGCTCTATGGCGAAGGGTATGTGAAAGAGTACTACCGCGGTGAAGAAGAAGTCGGGGTGATGGCGGCGATCGCCGGTGGATCACGGTCTGGCGTGAGGTGTTTCACGGCGACGGCTGGCCCGGGAACCTTGCGAGGCATGGAAGGAATCGCGTCATGGCCGGGTCATCGCTTACCTGCCGTGGCGATGTTTACCTGCCGCGTGGTGAACGCTCCATTGGCTATTCAGCCGGATAATATAGAGGTTGCGTATTTATTGAACTGCGGCATGATCGTATTCCATGCTGAAAATCAACAAGATATGTATGATTTCATCATGGCCGGGTTCACGATCAGTGAAAAGAACGATGTCACGCTCCCGGTCGGTGTCTGCTGCGACGGGTTCTTTGTGACCCACGCCCGTGGGTATGTGCGAATGCAGGATCGTGGCATGAGGCTCCCGCCTCGTGAAGCCTGGCGTGGAGCGGTTCCTGTGCTCGATGCGGAAAATCCTCCCGCGCGTTTGTCGCGCGATGCTCCGGTTCAGAAGTCGAACTTCATGGCCTATAACATTCATGCCGTGTGGCAGCAGGAGGTATGGGCTGCTGTCGAACGGTCTCGCAAGTATATCCATAAGTATATGGGGGGCTTGCTAACAGCTGAGAACGTGGACGGTGCCGAGGCGGTAATCATCGCGTCAGGCAGTGCTGCGGCCCAGTCACGGGAAGCTGTTCGTATTTGCGCTGAAAAGGGTATCAAGATTGGCATGATCAAGGTCCGGTCACTTCGGCCATTTCCGACGAAGGAGTTACGGCAGCTTCTTGGCAAGACAAAGCTCATCGTCGTTCCGGAGTTCAATTACGTCGGATGGTTGGCCAAAGAAGTGGCCACGGCGATCTACGGGTATTCGAACGCCAAGATCATCGGTGGGCCGAGGGTGTACGGCGGTCAGTCGATGCCGGTTGAGTTGATTGTGGATGAAGTTGAGTCCGGTCTGACCGGGAAGAAATCGACCAATGTGGCAATGTCCTCAATCATGGGTGGAGTTGTCAATCAGGACGATGTGGCGCATTTCATGCGCAGCATCTAGCATATTTGTAGAGTAGAAACACCACGGGCCCATCCGGTTCTCCGGATGGGCCCGCAGTGTTTCATGGTTTGTCTCGTGTACCTGGTTCGTTTGGTTGAGCCAGCCAACCTTCACATGGCTCGCTATCCCTGTAGTTCGTCCTGCACCATGTCCTCACTCTCTGGCATGCCATAGGCCACGTATTTGGCGTAGGAGAGATAGATCATCGCGCTGTCCCTCATCGCCTTGGAGCCTTGTGACAAGCGGAAGACCTTATCCGAGTCGTGTGATGGGGCCGCACGCATCGTTTCCACGTGGTTTTGGAGAAGTTGGGTAAATTGCTCCATTGAACGTTCAACATCCTTGTAGGCTAATAGAATTGCGTCTGTCATGGTTGCCCTCCTAATCATGGCCAGCTTACACTATGCCGGTGCAGCCCTTCAACGAGAAGAAGCCGTCCAGTCTGTCGTCCCAGATCCTCAAGGTCCTGGCAACGGTATCGGCTTATCGGGATTCTCATAGCGGTAGTTTGGCGCAGACGGTCGTAAACCTTTCGCGTCTTTTTACGACAACACGCGCCACTTTGCCTCTGCATTACCTGGATGACCCAGCCCACGCTTCTGCCTATCTCTCCTATTTCCTCCCTGTGAACCTCTCAAAAATTCAAGTCCTATTAGACGAACTGCCCGAGGACGGTGCCATGAAAACAGTAGATCGTCCTATGAGCATCCTTGACCTTGGCTGTGGCCCAGGGACGGGGGCCTTAGCGATGCTCGATTGGCTGTGGCATCGCAGCCCGGAGTGGGCAGCATCTGTGTCGGTCTTGGCGGCCGATACGTCCCGCACCCCATTACGGGACACGGAAAGACTGTGGGATGCCTATTGTCAGGAAGTGGGAATATCAACATCAGGACTTCGCTGTGTCGAGGGCAATCTGGAACATCCGCTTAAGGGAGATCTTGGCAAACAGATGGCGAGGGGGGGGCCATATGACATCATGATTATGTCAAATTGTCTCAATGAATTGTTCCCTGCATCGATCGATGCTCCCACAGAGCGTGCTGCGGTGGTCGCGCAACTCCTGCCGTTTCTCGCGCCGCACGGCACCATCATGATCGTCGAGCCGGCGTTACGGCACACGGCTCGAGCCCTCCATCACATGCGTAATCATCTGCTCAAGCAGGGCCTTTGTACGGTATATAGTCCCTGTCTCCATGAGGGGGCCTGCCCGGCATTGGATCATCCGGACGATTGGTGTCATGAGGAGCGACCGTGGGAGACGCCTCCGGCAATTGCTGCGATCGATCGGGAGGTGGGATTCATTAAAGACGCATTGAAGTTTTCCTATCTGCTGTTGCGTACAGACGGTCGCACCATTGCGATGCGGAGCCCGCAAACCTTCCGGGTCGTGAGCGAACTACGAGAATTGAAGGGGGAGAAGCGAGCCTGGTTGTGCAATGAAACAGGACGGCCTGAAGTCGGCCGCCTGGACCGGAAGGCCTCGCCTCACAATGCTGCGGTCGATGCCTGGCATCGGGGCGCAATCGTTCAGATTGAGCGGATCGTACGCAAGGAACGAGAAGGGAAAGTCTCACCAGTTGGAAGAATTGAGAGTGATGTGGTTGTCGAAATTATCCGCCACGCCTAAACGTCTCCAACCAGGATAGAGGAATCATGCGGCCTCTCGCTCCTGCGCCTCCCGCGGCACCCCTTCCACGGCGCTCTGAAGCGGAAAGAGGAGGTGGCCTAGTCGTCCTCCTGCTCGCGGAACGCGCGCCCTCGGAAGGGCCTCGTTCGACGCGCGCAATAGAGGATCAACCAGGCCACCTCCTGGAAAAACAAACGAGCAAAGCTTGGAGGGACCATTGTCCGCTAAACGCCGTGCGCGTATGGAATCAAGCCCCACCGCTCCGGCGCAAGTCGCTCGATGCCTCATGTTTCCTTGAGAGTATGGAGCCGGTCCCGGTCGCTCATAGACCGGTCCAGGCTCTTGGGTGAGCGGAGGTACATTCTTACTCTGTGTCGAAAAAACACCTAAGATTTCCGTGGCCAAGAGGGGAGAGACAAGTGAACGGAGACATTCCAATGAAGGATATCCCGCAGAATGTATTGGATGACGTCATTCTTCTGCTCAAGAACTACTTGGTCGCAGTCTATATTGTTTTGCCTGAGAAACAGCAATCTCGCTCGCGACCTATTGGATCTGGAACCTTTGTGGAGATCGAAGGCACGCACTACATCTTGACCGCCGCACATGTCTGACATAAGGCCAGAGAATCGGAAAAGATTGGTCTAGTTCTTACCGACTATCAATCATCGTTTATGGTGCTACGTGATGCCATCCCTTACCAAGAATTGTGGGACGGCAAGGTTTCAGAATGGGGGCCTAATATTGCTCTCTTAAAACTCGCGCCATCCGACGTGGCCATTATAAAGACGCATAAGTCGTTCCTATACCTTGCTCAGCAGAAGGAGGCTCTTGCCACATGCCCACCAGTGATCGAAAAGGGGCTTTGGGCAGTAACGGGTATGGTGCGGGAGTTCACGGAGGTTCAACCAAATCCCGAGGCAAGAACCGTTACATGTCACATCCACGGGGAAGCATTCATTTCTGCCGTGCAGCGGACTTATGAGCACAATGGTTATGATTACTTCGACCTCGGAGCTAATTTGGAACTTTCTGGTGTTCCTTCGCGGTGTCGCATTCTGGGAATCAGAGAAAACAGATGGTCATCGAATGATCCGTTGCCACGGTCCTAATAGCATTTTTGAGAAGGCGTGGGACTCATGGGCTCTACCTTCCAGAAAGAATAAAAGACCACAAGGGAATT
>DATNCR010000180.1:0-9706 GCA_035607135.1 Nitrospiraceae bacterium | reverse complement strand
CCGTGGTAGTGCACCTTCACCGTATCAGTGGCTTTCGGGGTGGCGCCTTTCCCTTCCTTGATGGTCGTGAGGACTGCGCCGGACTCGGTTTTCTTGGCCCCGGATTCTGCCGCGGCTTTTGCGAGGAACGCGGCTCCTACTTTTGCCTCACCTTCTGCAACGACCGAGGCACGGGCCTGTTGCAGTTGTTGAATCTTTGGACCGAACGCCTGGAGATCGACTTTGGGGGTCTTTTTGAAGACTCCGTCTGTGATGCCGGACTTTACGAGATCAAGTTCTGACTCGCTCAGGTTGAAGGTCCCGAGCGATTGGCTGATCGCTAATCCCAACGCATAGAGGGTTTTTTGTTCATCGGTTGTCGGCTCTGGGGCTGCAGCGAATGCCGCAGTAGTTCCCAGGCAGAGCACGGTCACCAAACATGAGACAACAAAGCGCATGAGCTGTCCTTTCTTTTTATGGATGTGCGACGGACCTATATATCACAAGTCCCGGACCTGCCTAGGGTATGCGATGTTGGAGTCAGGCTCAAGACAATTATTCATAACAGGATGCTGAAAATGCCACTGTTCTCACCCGCCCAACCCCCGGCGCGCCGAGACGCGCCTCTTCCCGAACTTCGTTCTCGGCTCATCGAAATCCTCAACGTACCGATTGAGATTCTCGGAGGTCGGAAATGCTGGAGGGGTTTTCCGTTCGCCAAGACCCATTGTACGGGCGAACGGCCACACGAAGTGCGGTCGGTACCTCCTCCGGTTTCGACTTGCCTGCAGCCTTGCTTGGGACAAGGCGCGTCTCGGCGCGCCGGGGGTTGGGTGGGTGAGAAGTCAGGCCATTTTGAGCATCCTGCAAGTCACAATGATTTTTCGAAACCTGCTGCACACAAGAAGGCGAATCGATGTCAGGAAGGCTCCACTACCAACGGTGGCCCCAATAGCCCAGTCCATAGTAACGCGGGCCGTAGAAGAATGGGGGGTAATAATATGGTGGTCCATAGATCCAGGGGCTTCCCAGGTAGAGACCGAAGCCTACAGAGGGATAGGTATAGATGGGAGGGGCTGCTTGCACAACCGCGGGTCGTTGTGCCAGTTGGCGTTGCAGGTCCGAACTCGTGGAAGCCTGGCGGTCGAGCTGAGCTTTTAAGCGATTGACGGTCTCTTCTTGGGCTTTCATTTTTTCTTGAAGGGCCGCGATCTGGTCGCGTTGCAACTCCATAAAGGCCCCCACACAACGGGTGTGCGCATCGCCGGTATAACTCGAACATTCCCATGGTGCCTGCGACTCGCTCGCCTGGGCCGGTAATCCGGCCAACAACATCCCGATACCGATCACTCCGGCCAGGAGCCGTGGCCACAGCCTTCCTGTCTTTCGAAATATGGAGAGCCGATGGATTGCTCGATCGTGCATGGGCCTCCCTCTTTGTATTAGCCTACCATGCAAGTTTCCACTGTAACAGGGGGGCTGGTTGGTTGGCCTTGGAGTATGTCGCGTGGTGTGTGGTGAACCAGACTCTCGCCGGATGAACCGGAAAGACCAGACTTGAGAGGTAGTGATCGATCATCATCCTCTCAATCATTGCGCCCTTGCCGAAGCCTCGCTAGAATCCGTCCCATCATGCCTAAACCGCTTTCATGATTCTGGGATTCGTGACTCTCTATCTGCTCCTGTCGGTGGGGGTTGGACTGGCGGCTGCCAGACGGGTCCATACGGCGAAGGATTTTGCGGTGGCCGGTCGGAGCCTGCCGCTACCGATCGTGATTGCCACGGTATTCGCCACCTGGTTTGGTGCAGAGGCCGTGCTCGGAATTTCTGCCACGTTTGTCAAGGAAGGGTTACGCGGCGTCGTCGCCGATCCCTTCGGGTCGAGCCTCTGCCTGGTCCTGGTTGGGTTATTCTTTGCCCCTCGTTTCTATCGCCTGAATCTCCTGACCGTCGGCGATTTTTATCGTCTGCGGTACAACCGTGTCGTCGAGGTGCTCTGTGCCGTATGCATCGCTGCGTCTTATCTCGGATGGGTAGCTGCGCAGTTCAAAGTGTTCGGACTCGTTCTGAGCACGGTGACGGAAGGGGCAGTGAGTCAGCCCGTCGGGATGGTGATCGGCGCGGTGATTGTCCTGGCCTATACGACCTTCGGTGGCATGTTCTCCGTTGCCATCCTGGATTTTGTCCAGATCTCCGTGATCATTGGAGGGCTGCTCTATATCGCATCTGTCGTCAGTGGGCTGGTCGGTGGCGTCGGGGTTGTGATTGACCACGCGGCTTCGGCCGGCAAATTGGATTTCTTTCCACCGGCGTCGTTCGCCGCGTGGATTCCCTTTATCGGAGCCTGGGTGACTATGATGTTGGGATCGATCCCCCAACAAGACGTATTCCAGCGCGTCACCTCGGCGAAGGATGAGAGAACCGCAGTGCGCGGCTCCCTTCTGGGCGGCACGCTCTACTTCTGTTTCTGTTTTGTGCCGATGTTTTTGGCCTATGCGGCCACGCTGGTCGATCCGGCTCTGTTCAATAGGCTCCTCGCGCAGGACTCTCAACTGGTGTTGCCGACGTTGATCATGCAGCATACACCGGTACTCGCACAGACTCTGTTTTTTGGAGCCGTCCTCTCGGCGGTGATGAGCTGTGCCAGCGCGACGTTATTGGCGCCATCGGTGATACTGAGCGAAAACGTGATCAAAGGGGCGCTGCCTCGTCTTAGTGACGGAGAGTTTCTTCGGGTCATGCGATTGGTTGTGGTGGTGTTTGCCGCCCTGGTTCTGACCGTCGCACTCACCTCCACCTCCAGCATCTATCATCTTGTGGTGAACACGTACAGTGTGACGCTCGTGACGGCGTTCGTTCCACTTTGTGCCGGGCTCTTCTGGTCCCGAGCCACGACGCAAGGAGCCTTGTGTGCCTTTGTGGCTGGATTGCTGACCTGGATAGGGCTGGAATTGTTCGGTCCGTCCGATTCGGTCTGGCATCCACAACTTCTTGGCTTACTCATGGCGGCGACGGGGATGGTTGTCGGTTCGCTTCTGCCTCAGAAGAGCGGAACGAGCAACGCATAGCAACAGGTTGGTTCCGCTGGTGTGCGTGGTTTGTTTCGTGCATGTGCTTGAACTAGACTAACCAAATGACTCCGTCTGCCAGTGCCGCATATCGGTTATGCTGTGGTGAGGTCCTCGCATCATGAAGAGGTCTGTTGGGTGGGTGACATATGTGAGCCTGGTCCTGGGCGGCATCGTGGCCGCGCTCGGCCTTGTCGTCGCGATCTATGGCGCCTATTTGGCCACCTTCCTTGAACTGCCGAAGAGCGATGATCATCCCCCTCTGCGTCTGTACAGCGGACCCTTCCTGCTGCAACCCAATCTCTCGCTTGTGCAGAGCCGTCTTCTTGAACGGCTGCAACGGCTAGGCTATCGACAGGTGAAGGTGACACAGGCTCCTGGCGACTACCAGCTGACCGAGGAGGCGCTGACGGTCTATCTCCATCCGCAGCCGGAAGGCTATGTCGGCGCGACCATGGTGAGGTTGCCGTTGGATCAGGGTCGCGTGACGGATGTCCTGTCTCCGCTGGAAGGCACACCGCTCTTTTCCATCTTTCTGGAACCGGAACTCCTGAGTGGTGTGCGTGGTGAATCACGCCAAGTGCGTGAATGGATTCCGTTGGCACAGATTCCTCCACTGATCATTGAGACAGTCCTGACCATCGAGGATCGCCGGTTCTATTCCCACTTCGGCATCGATCCGATTGCGGTAGGGCGGGCGATCTGGACAAATTTCACCAGGGGTGGAGTGGTGCAGGGTGGCAGCACCATCACGCAGCAACTGGCGAAGAATTTATTTTATTCGCCGCAGCGGACGATGGGACGGAAATTCAAGGAGGCCCTGGCGGCGTTGGTGCTGGAGGTGAAGTATACGAAACAGAATATCCTGGAAAGCTATCTGAATGAAATCTATCTCGGACAGGCGGGATTCGTCTCGATCTATGGGATGAGCGAGGCAGCCCATCGCTATTTTGGCAAGACCCTTGAGCAATTGACGGTCGACGAGGTCGCGATGGTTGCCGGGCTGATCAAGGGGCCGAATAGTTATGCACCGACGAAGCATCCTGAGCTGGCGAAGCAGCGGCGCGATGTGGTGTTGCGGCGGCTGAAGGAGATCGGTCTTCTGACGGAAGAGGCATGGAATCGAGCCGTGAAGGAACCGGTGCGGGTGACTCCGCCGGAAGACGTCCTGACCGATGCGCCCTACTTCGTCGATGCCGTACTTCGAGAGGTGGAGGAGGCCGGCGTGGTTCCCATACCGGAGGGCTCGAGGATCGACAGCACGCTCGATCCGATGATCCAGCAGGCGGCCACCGAAGCGCTGGAGAAGGGCCTGGCCAAGTTGGAGAAGACATATTCCCATCTCAGCAATTCGCCGGAACCGATGCAAGGGGCGGTGGTGGTGCTCGACCCCAAGAACGGGTCTGTGCTGGCGCTGGTGGGAGGGCGGGATTACCGACGAAGTCAATTTAACCGTGCCATTCAGGCGCGGCGGCAACCGGGCTCTCTCTTCAAACCCTTCGTCTATCTTGCGGCGCTGGAAGCGGCTCGTGAAGGGCAGGTCGGCCAATTGACCGCGGCGAGCCTGTTGGCGGACGAACCGGTGACGTTTGAGTCGGGGACCGGCCCCTGGTCTCCGCAGAACTATGACAAACAATTCCACGGGCCCATCACCGTACGGAGCGCGTTGGAACAGTCGCTCAATGTGCCGGCGGTTCAGGCGGCCAAGACCGTGGGGACCAAGCCGATCGTGCAGCTGTTGCATCGTCTTGGCGTGACAAGTGCCATCGGCGATGATCTTTCGTCGGTGGCCTTGGGCAGTTCGTCGGTGTCGTTGCTGGAGATCACGGCGGCATATGGAGCGATTGCCAACGGAGGGATTGCGGTGAAGCCGACTGCGGTGCGATCGACCAGGGATCGGCAGGGAGACATGGTATGGAATACCATACCGAACCGGGAACAAGCCACGTCGCCTCAAGGTGCCTATGTGTTGACGTCGCTCCTCGAAGGCGTCATCCAGCGGGGCACCGCGAGCAAAGCGAAAGTGCTCGGACTCCAAGGCACGGTGGCCGGGAAGACCGGCACAACCGACGGCTATCGCGATGCCTGGTTTGTCGGTTATACGTCTGATGTGGTGATCGGAGTGTGGGTGGGATTCGACGATGAACGATCGCTGCGTCTCACGGGATCGCAGGCGGCCTTACCGATTTGGATGGATCTTGCGCGTCGTGTCATTCCCCCGAATGTTCCTGCATTCGTGATGCCGTCCGGTGTCGTCACCCGCGACATTGATCCGAAGACCGGGCAGTTGGCCACGTTTCAATGTCCCGAGCGGGTATCGGAAGTGTTTATCGAGGGCACGGAGCCCAGTGTGTATTGTGAAGTGCATGGGGGAGGAATCTGGGAACGGCTCAGACATACTTTTGGATTCTCCTAGTCCTTGTCGGGAGGAATAGTGTAAGCTGGCGTCAACGATCGGGTGAGAAGGGGGAATAACGCATGAAGACCAATAGCTTTGCTGGAGATGACAACATCACCCTCTTGGCCAAGGGCGTGTTGTTGAGAGGCGAGATCCATGTGGAAGGGACCGTGCGGATCGATGGCCGCCTCGATGGCGACATTCAGACCAAGGGGCAAGTCATCATCGGCGAAGATGGACTGGTGCAGGGAACGATTACCGCCGGTACGGTGATCAGCAGCGGGCGCATCAAGGCCAAGGTGACGGCGAATGAGCGGGTCCAGTTGATGAAGACCGCGACGCTCATTGGAGAAGTCCTGACGCCGATACTCATTATAGAAGAAGGGGCCAAGCTCCAGGGTGTGACGGACATGGGAGTGACCGCTTGGACCGACGATCTTCCGAAGTTGTCCGGCAGCGTCAGTGAGCTCTCCGCGCACCGAGCCAAGCAGGTCGTGATGCTTGATAAAGAGTCCAGCGGAGACACGCGCCGATAGCTCTGCCGGTTCTCTCCTGTTCCTGTCCAATCCATGACGAAGCCGCAGCTCTTTACCGCCGTGTTCTTCGCGCTCCTGCTGTTTCTCCTGTATCAAATCGCCCTGATGTTTCGGCCGTTTCTTTTCCCCATCATCTGGGCCGCGCTCCTTGCCCATCTCACGTTCCCACTCCATGTACGGCTCACGACATTCGTGCGTGGCAACGAGATTGTGTCGGCCTCCTGTCTGACCCTCTTGGTTCTGGCTCTCGTGGTAATTCCAATTTCAATGATGGGTGTGTTGCTGGCACGCGAGGCCAGTACTGCTGAACAGACCATTCGCGAATGGGTCTCGAGCGGGGCACTCCATACGCTTCCGGAGCAATTGAGCACGTGGCCGGTCATCGGAGGACTCCTTCAGCGGTTGAGTAGCAGCGTGTTACTGACGCCTGATTCTCTGGAACAGGGGCTTCTCTCTGCCGCAACGTTCCTGAGCCGGTTCTTCATCGACCAGGTCGGCGATCTGCTGAAGAACGCCTTTCTGCTGGTGACGGATTTCTTTCTTATGCTCTTCGCCCTATTTTTTCTCTTCAAAGATGGGAAGCAATGGTTGGCGTCTCTTCAGGAAGTGATTCCACTGGATGCGTCCCATAAACAGCGGATCGTCGATCGGATGGATCAGACCATTCGCGCCGTGGTCAAGGGGATGGGCCTGACCGCCATCGTGCAAGGTCTGGTGGCAGGTCTGGCGTATGGACTCCTCGGAGTGCCTTTCCCGGTCGTCTTGACGGCAGTGACGGTACTCCTTGCGCCGCTTCCCTTCGGCGGGACTGCCTTGGTGTGGGGTCCGGTCGTGTTCTATTTCTTCTTGGTCGGTCCGTTCTGGAAAGCGCTGGTCATGTTGGGCTGGGGCATCGGCGTGGTGACGATGATCGATCAGTTTCTTCGGCCCTGGTTGATCGGACAGGGGGCCCAGATTCCCGTATTCTTTCTCGTGTTCGGCGTCCTGGGCGGACTGGCGCTCTATGGTCTCATCGGGCTCTTCGTCGGTCCGGTTCTGGTGAGTCTGTTGATGACCATCATCCAGATCTACCGGGAGGAATATCAGAACAATGAAACAGGTACGCCGACGAGTCCTCCCACTCCCTCCTAGCCCCGCAGGATGCTGAAAAAGTCGCTGTTCTCACCCGCCCGACCCCGGCGGCTATGTCACCCGCCCTCCCTGAGTCTGCCGAGACAGCCTCCTTGCCCAGGGACGCGCCTCTCCCCGGGCTTCGTTCTCAGCTCGCAAGAATCCTCAACGTTCTGAAGCGAACGCCTCGCCTCTTTGCTCGCTGCGGCCTTGCTGACAGCCTTTTTGAGCATCCTGCGAGAATGTATTTGGACGTTTCTATTCCAGTGGAATGGTGATGGCGATTCCGCCCATCACGTCGTTGAGTTTGAAGTCCCGTTTCGGGCTGAGCAGATGACTGTTGTGGCAGTCGATGCAGGCTGATGAGACGGCGAGATCTGGATAGATCGCCTGAAAGTATTGTTTGCGCCCACTGGTCACGATTCCGGTGACCGGCACGTTGGGATTCTTCCGGAGGGACTCCAGCGCGTTGCGCTCCAGATCGCTTGCCGGAGCGTTGCGCCGGTAGATGGGCCAGAGACCGATCAGCCGATACCGGATCTCGCTTCCGTTCTCGGCTGCCAGTTTGCCCGAATGCTGGAGGAACTGCGCCGGCAACATGAGGGCATGTTCCTGTTCCCAATGTTCGGACGCCGTGGTGACGCCTTTGGCCTGTAGTCGATTGACGATTTCCGTGGTGTACAACGTGCGATCGGCCTTGATGACGTCATAGATATAGGCCGCCACTTTCTCCGGCGGGATGCCGGGCGATCCCTGGCGCTCCTTTGCGGATAGAGAATCGAATCCCCACCACAACCCGGAGATCAGGATGGTGAGGGCTGCGGTGTAGAGCGGGACGTTGCCTCGGTGCATGAAGCCTCCTGTGGGGGCGGCAGAGGGGGGATGACCGGGAGGGTGACGATGCACGAGGTGCCGCTCGCCTCCTGGCTCTCAATTCTGAGATCCCCTCCGAATTTTCTGATGATGCGTCGCGCGACGGTCAGGCCGAGTCCGGATCCTTCGCCCTGTCCCTTGGTGGTAAAGAATGGATCGAAAATTTTCGACAGATACTCTTTCGGAATACCGGGGCCTGAATCCGCAATCGTCGTCACGACTGTTGTCTCGGTTAGGGACGTGGAGAGACGCAGGGTGCCCCGACCCTTTACCGCCTGAATGGCATTCATCAACAAATTCGTAAACGCCTGTCTGAGTTGGTCGGGGAGGGCTAGCACACAGGTGTCTCCCACGTACGTTCTCTGGATCGCGAGCCCCGAGGCGTTCATGCTGCCTGTCAGTGTCGCGACGGCCTGATCGAGTTCTCGCTCGAGGTGAACCGGTTGCCATTGATCCGACGTTTCGCGAGCCGTGACACCGGTGAAGTCTCGAATAATCGCGGCCATTCTGCGGCCATGCTGGACGATGTCGCGGGCATAGGATTTGACGAGTTCGGGGTTGGTCTCTTCTCCGATGGCTTCTCCCAATCCGAGAATTCCGAAGAGTGGATTGTTCAACTCATGTCCAATCCCTGCCGTGAGGGTCCCAAGGCTGACTGATTTCTCTGCCTGGATGAGCTGGTCTTGGAGTCGGCTGTCGTCTGTCGTGTCTCTGAAAACCAATCCGACCCGATCTTCCCCCTGATGTCTCCCCGCCATATGGAACCACTGATAGTGATACCGCCGGGGACCAATCTGAATCTCCTGCCGGTTGCCGGCTTCCCCCGTTCCCTTCACGGGGGCTAACGGGTCCCGGGCGCGGTTGACGGCCACCACATCCTCTACTTCCGATGCTGTTGCGAGATTGTCTCCGCCCCTTGTCCGTCGGAATTCTTTTCGCAGATGCTCTCGTAGAGCGGCATCGGCGGGGAGTATGTCGAACAACGGGATTGAGCGGGTCGAATCAGATTGAGTGTGAAAGGAGTCGCGACCGACCCGGTTGATGTATTGCACCTGTTCGTCTTGATTGACCATGATGATCGGGGTTGGGACCGCATCCAGAATCTGGTCCGTCGAGTGAATCAGGGACTCCACTTGTTGCGTTTTGATGGCTACTTGATCGGTCAGGCCGGCAAAGGCCGCTTCCAATTGGCGATTCATTCGATTGAATTCGTCCGCAAGGTCCTGGATTTCATCGCCGGTCTGAATGTCGATGGGCTCTCGAAGCTCGCCGCGTCCGATCGATTGTGCTGCGGCCTGTAATCGGCGCACCGGCTTGACGATGCGATTGGCTGCAAAGTAGCCGAGAGACGTCATTAATCCGACGGCGATCAGGCTGAATATGGCCATCCAGGTGAGAAAGTGACGAATCGGAGCAAAGAGCTCATCGGAGGCCTGCCACACGAATGTGTGCCAGGAGCCCTTTCCCTGGTCACTATTGGTGGCTCGACTGGTCTCCGGCATCGGGGCGAATCCGATAATCGAGGTCGACTGTCCGCCGTGGCCATCGCTCGGCGCACTGACCCAGCCCGGCTGAAGCGGCGTGACGAGGGGAATGAGCTGTGCATCGGAGAGTTGGACGCCGGTCGGGAGGATGGGGCAGCTGACGACGATCCCGCGATGGTCAATCAGCATGACATGTCCGGTCTTGCCGAAACGAATGGGTGAAATCGAAGGCGAGATCAATTCTTTGGCGTCGATCAC
>DATNCR010000170.1:0-7496 GCA_035607135.1 Nitrospiraceae bacterium | reverse complement strand
GGTCACCGCGATGGACGTCTATCAGGTGGGGGTGAACATTGTGTGCTTCAGTAAGTTCGCCCAGCGCGGCCCGGACCAGACGGATGAAGGGATTGAGATCACGAACGGGGTCACGATCCACCGGGCGCCGCTGAAGTTCTCAATGGATGGCTGTGTGAAGTTCGCCTATCCGCATGGGCATGACGAACTGCTCATGATCGGACTGGACAATACGACGACGAAACAGACGCTGCTGCGGACGGTGCCTGACGTCGCCTCCGACGGAACCTTTCTCGAGTTTCGCCCGCACCAAGTCTATCAGGACGGGCAGGGGTTTCCGGTGAGGAAGGCGGAGGACTACGAGATGGTGATGGTCCATCACCATCCGTTGCAGAAGCCGGAGCCCCAGCATGGGATGGGCAACTATTTGCTGTACATGACCCCCGGCGTCTGTCCGTCGACCACCCCGACGCCACTCGCCAGCAACTAGCAACCTCGCACACTTCGTATGCCCCCCGCACAGACTGCGGTGGGCATCACCTACTCCTTCTTGTCACCCATGATTACTGCTCTTCGACCCCGTTCAAATTTGTTCGGCCTCACAAGTCGGTGAGGCTCCCCCTACCAAAGAATAGCCCATCCCATCGCATGGAGACTGGGTTTCTCGCCCCCGCCTATGCTATTCAGATCACTATCCTCAGATGCGTGCCCGAGTTGCTTGTTCGAGAAGCGTAGAGGCTCGTGTGTCACAGATCGCGCGAGGGCGAACCTTGTGATGTCGCTCTGAGGCTGGGCTTGCTCGGATTCCCCAGAAACACAGGGATATCTTGATGCCGTTGAGTGAGCCGGTCACCGTCCTGATCATAAGCGAACACGCTGAATCCATCAAACTCGTCACCATCAGTTTGCGCGGATTCTTTCCTGGATGCCGCGTGGACGTCGCCTATTCAGCCGAAGAAGCTCGTGCATGGACATCGTTGCAGGAATGGACCCTCATTCTCCTTGACGAACAATGCCTCACCGAGAACAGCACTTCCCTGCCCGGAGAACTCAAACGTCAGGCACCCTATGCGACGAGTATCCTCCTGGGCGACCGCACTGATTCAGCTTCGGCGATCCAGGCACTCCAAGCCGACGTGGACTTTTTCCTCTCGAAGCAATCTCCAGCCTTTCTCACGGAACTCCTCTTCTGTGCGCGGCAAGCCCTCGAGACACATCACCTGAGAGTGGCACTGGATCGCACGCAGGAACGCCACCGCCGGCTTATCGAATCACTCCGCGACGTTGTCTACGAACTGGATGCCAGCGGCCATTTCGTGACGGTCAGTTCCGGTATTATCACGCTGTTGGGATACCTGCCCAATGAGCTCATCGGGTTACCTTATACGACCCTCGTCCCTCCCGACCAGGAGTCATTGGCTCGATATCGGCTGAACGAACGCCGCTCTGGAGCGCGAGGCACCAGCCGTCTTGAATTGACCTTGCGAGGGAAATTGACGCAGAACAACAAGCCACTGACCCTCACAGCTGAAGTCAATGCCAGGGGACTCTATGACCCTCTTCACCGATTTCTCGGCACGGTGGGACTGCTCCGAGACCTGTCCCAACCCAAACAACAAGACACCACGATCCATCAGCTTCGTCAACAACTCCGGCGTACGGATGGACTGCTCGAGCTGGCCCGGCGAGTCACATTGTTGTCACAACAGCTGCACGACCCACTTGCCTCAGTGCTGACTCAGTCTCAGCAACTCCTCACAACCATTCGCGACGCAGGTCTGGAGGACCAAGCCAAAACACTTGCCAGCCACGCCGCAGAAGCGACGAAACTCGGAGCGGAACTGACGCAGGCCTCTCACGAAAGAACCGACGCCTTAGGATATACGATCAACGATATTCTTGAGGACGTACTCACGTCTGCAACTCCGGCGATGATGGATGGTGCAGGCATCCTACGGCAGTTCTCCCCGCACATCCCCCCTCTTGTCGGCGATCGCGAACAGGTCACGAGGCTTGTTCACCAACTCCTACACTACGCACAGTCTTTTTTGCTGACGGTCGGCCGCGCGCATCAACTCGTCGTGAGCACACATGGAGTTGGACCCTCCTCCATCTCAGCAGACGCCCCCGCGCTATTTCCCCTTCCCTCGCCTACCGAGGCCGAAATCGAGCTGCTTGAATCAGAGGTGGAATGGTCCCCAGAATCTCCTACTACTTTACCCCCGCCGACAGATATCCTCGAGTCGTATACGCTTGTTCGCCAACTCGGTGGCACGTTGGATGTGTCAGTACCGATGCAGGGCCCTCTTCGTATCATTCTCCGTCTGCCAGTCGCCTCCCAGCTCCCCCTCGAAGCGCTCCAGAAACAGGACTCCGTCTCTCCCGTCCCGCCCACACTCGCCCCTGAAACAAAGAGTGCCGAGACGGCACCTGTTTTGGCAGCCGACTCTGGCAGACCGCAACAGGAACGACGCCATTCTCCTCGAATTCCAACAACCCTACCTGCCACGATTACCGTCGGGGCAACGACGTGGGAGGGCACCATTTCCAACCTCAGCCTTGGCGGCACGTGCATCACACTCCCCAGCGACTTCCCCGCTGTGACACCACAAGATGCCTATGTCATCCTCAAAACTGCCGTGGGGATACTCGAACTACACGGTGAGGCACAGGAACGACCCATCTGGCTCCCTCTCGGAACACCGGTCTCCCATCTCGTCATCGCGTTCGATCTGCCCAAGCGAGAAGAGGCCGCCGTCCTGGCCTCATTGGTCCAAGCTGCACAGGAAAAGACTGTGCCTTTCGGTCTTGAGGTCTTACTTGCAGCAGAACCGCAGGTCGAACTGAGTGCTACTGCCCCCCTTGTATCAAGCAGAGGGGAAGACTACGACCTGCGCGAGGCAGTTCGGGTGACAATGACACTTCCGGTCAGGCTCGACCTGATGGACCATACCGGTCGCCTTCACCAACTGGCGGCGCTGACGATCAATTTCAGCCGGGACGGTGTCTGTCTTCTTCTCAACGCTCGCCTCGAACTCCTGAGCGGCCTCACGACACTACGCTTCGCCACCACACAGACCCAGAGCCACCCCGGGACCCATGAACCGGGTGCACCGGATTCCGCGCTGCCTGCACGGATCATCTGGTCTGCTCCAGACCCTGCAACACCCAGCGAATATCGCCACCAAAGCTCCGACCCAGTCATTCGGGTCGGCCTCCGCTTTTGGGGTCTTACACCCTATGCTGAGCGCGAAGTGACACGTGTCGTTCGACAATATCTGACATCTCCGAGTGAATCAGAACAGACCTCGCAGCAGGCGACCGTCGCCAGTATTCCACGTGAGTGCCGGAATCTGCGTGGCCAGGCGATTATGATCACTGACGACCACCTTTCTCAGTCGCTTGCACCGAACACACCGGTCGTGATCATTGCTCCCGGCTATGGCCAGACCGCGTTGGATGCCATAACTTCGTCATACTACCTGGCGCACCACCGGCTCCGTATCTTACGTTATGATCACACCAATCACGTGGGATTGAGCGACGGCGAACTGCAACAGACGACCTTGCGAAGCATGCAAGCCGATCTCCTAAAAGTTGTAGAGTTTGTGCAACATACGTGGCCAACCGCGCCTCTGATCATCATGGCGAGCGACATGACCGCACGTGTCGCGCTCAAAGTGGCGGTACAATCCC
This sequence comes from Nitrospiraceae bacterium, assembly GCA_035607135.1. GTDB lineage: Bacteria > Nitrospirota > Nitrospiria > Nitrospirales > Nitrospiraceae > Palsa-1315. The sequence goes on along the minus strand of DATNCR010000170.1, from coordinate 3,821 downwards.
GCCCCCTCGACCTGCTTCTCCTGATCAATCCGGTCGTTGATGTTCAGGCAATGCTGATGTCTGTCCATGGTCATGACCTCGTGGCCGACCACCGATATGGACTTCGACGCGGCATCGCCAATCTGCTCGGACTCAATATCAATATCGATCGCTTTGTCGGCGATATCGTCGCAGGACATTTTACAGATCTGGCCTCCACGATCGCAGACTTGCGTCTTCTTCGCTCTCCGTCAGCCATTCTCACAATTCCCAGCAACCCGCTCGGGTCGTTGCCTCCAGCTGACCTTCCACAGACCTTTCTCACCGCCCTGGGGGCCCATACCCGTCTCGCAACGGTCCCCGCACCACTGTTCGGCCAGGATCTTCCGCTCAATGATCAACATCCCCCGGCATTCCGACAACTCCTGGATCAGATCTCCGCAACCATCGCACTGCCGACTATTCCAGCTGAATTCCGGACACACAGCCGTCGCGCACTGGCCCGTCAACAGCGCATCGAGACGGAGCGCACTCGTCTTCGCCATAACCTTTCGCAGATCGCGCGCGAGGTCTTACGGGTCGCGCATCTGCAACTCCCCCAACTCGGAAACCTCCATGAACACTGGAAGCTCCTGGATGATCTCTATCGACTACTCAGCCCGCTCGAACCCGGTACCACGCTCATGGATGTGGGTGTCGGCCATGGCGATTTAGTCCGAGCCACTATGGTCAACCAAGCCTATCGCTCGAGACAGCGGGGATGGAGTCCGGACCGTCCCGTTCAGGTCATCGGCCTGGAATATTCTCAAGATTCCCTGAGGCAGGCTCGGCAGAGTCTTCGTGCCTTGCACCGGGAACTTGACAGTGACTTTGCTGGTACTCTCACTATCCACCCACCCCTCACCGCCGAATGGGTCCATACGGATTGGACGCAGGGCCTTCCGTTCAAGGACCATTCCCTCTATCGCATCGTCTGCAACCTGTCCCTTCCGTTTGTCCCCTCACCACTGGTTACGATTCGGGAACTGTACCGCGTACTCCATCCGCAGGGGCGCTTAGTCCTCACGGTTTTCCACCCCAACACCGACCTCTCAGTGCTCTATCGCCGGCATCTGCACAGAGCGAATCAGGATGAATTCAGTCCACAGGCCCAAATCGTCCTGCACTACCTAGGACGCCTTCGTGAAGCCATTCGGCATGGATTGCTCCATACCTTCGACCGGTCCTCACTGGCCTCGTTCCTCCAGCAAGCTGGCATCCACACACCCCGCATCCTTTCCGCCCTTGATGGGCATGCCCTTTTAGCCGTCATCGAAAAAGGTAAATGAGCTAGCTGAACGTGTCCCGCCCGTGTATACTCCCACCCGTACATCTTTGAACACATACCGTTTCATGCACCATATGTATTTCCTCTTGTGGATCGCACGGCGTCCTTGCGCACTCTGTTCGTTATGACATCACGTCCATCCAATACGAATATCTTGGCACCTTCCTCCGGTGAGTTATTGAATATCGTTACGCGGTTTGCCGCCGACCTGGGATCGATGACCGACCTCATGACACTCGGCACCCGTATTATGGAGGAGCTGTGTCGCGCAGGATCCACGACCCATGGAGCACTGTTCCTCCTGGACCGCGAGCACGGATACTATCGCCGTACCAGCACTGTTGGTCCAGTCGCTCCCATGCTGATTCCTCAGACGCTGGTGGCGAGCCATCCTCTGCCCCGCCACCTACTCGCAACCAACCGGATCCTGACGCAGATCGACTTGGCAACAGACACACAAGAGACTGACTCCGTAGCCGGCGCACGCGCAGCCATGGAAGCCATGCATGCCACACGGATTGTGCCACATGTCAATAAAGGGCATCTCATCGCGTTTTCACTCCTTGGCACAGGGGAACCTCTGGTTGAAGAAAATGCACTCACCAGATCCGTGCTCGCCACCCTGGCACAAACCGCCACAAATGCGTTAGACACCATGGTGCTGTATGAGGAACTCCATCGCTCACACACGCTCATCAAACGCACGGATCGGCTAAAATCTCTGGAAACAATGGCGGGCGGGTTCGCCCATGAAATTAGAAACCCCCTCACGTCGATCAAGACGTTTATCCAATTGGCCCCTGAGCGAAAAGACGATCCTCAGTTCATTCAAGAATTCAGCAAAGTGGTGCTCGACGATGTGTATCGTATCGAACGGCTCATCCAGGAAATTCTCGACTATGCCCGATATATGGAGCCTAAGCTGACGGATGAGGACTTCAACGATATTGTCGCGTCGTGCTTGTATTTCATCGATGTCAAAGCAGACAACCATGGGATTAAGATTGAAAAAGAGTTGGCGCCTGACCTGCCTCGTGTCATGCTGGACCGGCAGCAGATCAAGCAGGTCCTGCTCAATCTTCTCCTCAATGCCATGGCCTCGATGGCAACATCGGGGGGACGCTTACGCGTCCAGACCCGTAAGCTGCTGAAGCCGGGAGGAAAAATCTGGGCCCACATCGAGATCGAAGATACCGGCGAAGGAATCCAGGATACGAATCTCGAACATATATTCGACCCGTTTTTTACGACGAAACACGAGAGCGGAGAACACGAAGGAACGGGACTTGGCTTGACGATCGTCCATCAAATTATTCAAGAACATCATGGCGAGATCCTAGTGAAGAGCTCGGTCGGTGTCGGCACCACGTTCTTCGTGAGCCTACCCGCGTTACCTGCATAGCCGCCAACACCCTATGGACACCAGTATGAAAAAACGAGTGCTGTTGATCGATGATGAGGCCCGGGTGAGGACCTCACTGAAAGCGGTGCTGGAGCCGACATACGAGACGATTCAAGCTGCCGATGCGCAGGAAGGCCTTGAGCTCTTTCGGAAAGAAGCCCCCCACCTGGTCCTTCTGGACGTCATTCTGCCGGGCACGGACGGGCTGTCGGTTCTCCAAACTATGCGCGCCGAAGGCCGTACGACACCGGTGATCATGCTGACGGGAACGAAATCAGTCAAAACCGCCGTCGATGCGATGAAATTCGGCGCGGCCGACTATCTTTCAAAACCCTTCGATGTGGAAGAACTACGCATTATCGTCGAGCGCGCGCTCAATGACCAGGAGCTGCAACAAGAGGTCAAACAACTCCGTGCGCAAGTCGTTCGGCGTTATGCCTTTCACAACCTGATCGGCAAGAGCCCGTCGATGCAAGATATCTATACCAAGATCGAACAAGTCGCCGATAGCCGCACAACCGTTCTGATCGCCGGCGAGAGCGGCACGGGGAAGGAACTCGTCGCCAAGGCGCTCCACTATAATAGCGGCAGGCGCGAGCGGCCTTTCATCGCGCTGAACTGCGCAGCTCTTCCTGAAACTCTTATCGAGAGTGAGCTGTTCGGCCATGAGAAAGGCTCGTTTACGGATGCCACGGCCCGTCGAGTCGGACAATTCGAACTGGCAAACAGTGGCACGCTCTTCCTCGACGAGATCGGCGACCTCAGCGCCATGACGCAAGCCAAGCTCCTGCGCGTCTTACAAGAACGAGAGTTCACCAGAGTCGGCGGGGTGCAATCCATCAAGGTGGATGTGCGCATCATCGCGGCAACGAACAAGAATCTTGAGGAGCTCGTTCGCAAAGGGCACTTCCGCGAGGACCTCTACTACCGCATCAACGTCATTGCACTGTATCTGCCTCCGCTCCGGGAACGTGGTGAAGACGTTCCCCTCCTCGCCAAACATTTCCTCGCGAAACGAATCGAAGAAGACAATCGACCGCCCCAAGAGTTCGCCAAAGATGCCGTCGACCTCTTGAGCCGCTATCCCTGGCCAGGCAATGTGCGCGAGATGGA
>DATNCR010000156.1:0-6653 GCA_035607135.1 Nitrospiraceae bacterium | reverse complement strand
AAATGGACCTGTGAGATGCGATTCGAGAAGCATCTGACCCGCGAACTTCTCGCATCGATGCGGGATGCCGGGTGTCTGAAGATCGTATTCGGATTGGAGTCCTTCAATCAGCGTGTAATGGACTTGATGCAGAAAGGGATTAAGCAGGAATGGGTGCGGCGCATTGCCGGCGATTGTGTCGATTTGGGGATCGCCGTGCACTGCTATATTATTGTGGGATTCCCGACTGAGAAGGAAGAAGAAGCCCGGGAGACCATGAATTTTATTGTGGAGAACGAACGGCTTCACGGATCGTACGGGTTCTCTTGTCAGCCCTGTCTCTTCGATTTGGAAAAAGAAGCACCGATCATGAGCGACCCCGGAGGCTATGGCATTCGGCGTATCATGCGCCCGTCGGCAGAAGACTTGAGCCTGGGTTTCTTTTATGAAGTCTCGGAAGGCATGACGCCGGACGAGGCGGAGCGCCTGTACCAGCATGTGTACGAAAAGGTCAGCGAAGTGGTGTGCGAGTTGCCGTTCAACTATTCGATGGCCGATGGATTACTGTATATTGCACGGGCCAAGGCCCAGGAAGTGGGCGTGCCGCAGTCGGCTGGGTCGTGAAGAGCCCGTTCTGCTCGACGTTGACCCTGTCTTTTCTCGATCGGTATAATTTCCAGATTCCTCAAGGGTACATAGAGTGATTGCCACGAGCCCCATCATCGACCGGATTACGGGGAAGATCAGCGATCAATCCCTCCTATTTCAATACACGATCAAGCTCGTCCTGATCGTCTCATTCTCGGAATTGATCCTCTATCGACTCGTCTCGCGCTTAGGGATGCATCTCAGCAAGATGGCGCAGGAACATGAGTGGATTATCCCGACCTTCACAGCACTGACGGAGATCGGGCAGTGGCTGCTCAATGTCGTGGCGATTTTGCTCTTTCTTGCCCTGGGTGTGGCAGCCGTCAATCGAATGGCTGGTCGTGGGTTTGTGGGATCGAATATGATCGTCATTCCCGGTGTCGCGCTCCTCTTGCTCCTCACGGTGGGGTTTTTGTTGATTCCGCCTGCCTTCCTGGGATCCGCGATTTATAACCTTGTCGCGTTGGTCGTGCTGGTCTGTCTCATGGTGGAATACCTCTCCACTCATACCGAATGGTCGCAGCGTGCCATGGGCATCACCTATCTCCTTGGGATCGGGGGCTGGTTGTATTATCAGATCGTATCCACTATTTATGGCTTTATCGGAACCGTCGCGGCCCCGCCACTTGTCTATGAAGCCCATCGCGGGGGTGAAGCGCTACTGGTCTTGTCGAGCATCCTGGTCATGTGGGCCTATGGACGTGGCGTCTCATTTCGGACGAAGAATCATCGGCAACGCCGGCGCGCCATCTGGTTTTGGGTCACCTCGGTGTCCACGTTTACGGTGATGCTGTTTTTGGATTATCTACTCCATCGGTACGACGCAGGGATGGCCGGTAGTATTCGTAAGGCGGCAGATGGCATCGGGTGGATTTTTCAATTCGGCATGGGGTACACGTTTTTCATGCCGTTTGCGATCTATATGACCGGTTTGTTGTGCTGGTCGTACACGGTGATTAAGTTACTTAACATGGGTCGACTCGCCGGGTATGGGCTTGGATTGATGTTTATTGCTGGGTATGCGCTTTTGTATTCGAATCTGACGCTCATGGTAGTGCTCGGTGCGATGCTTTTGACCATGGATCGGCAACGGCGCGATGCGACGGATCCGGAACCGGCGACGAACCGTCCCATGGTCAGCAGACCTGATTCTTTGGTGGGCGGACATGTCTCATAGGCCTTTTTACGATAGGGAATTGATTGTATGAACGAACCGAGCCCTTCTGTTCCTGACCAAAGCCAGACGATCGTCGATCCCGGTGATCAACCGCTGAGCCCCGACGAGGAAATCGCCGAGATTGAAAAGCTCTTGGCAACCGAGCCGGACGACTTCCAGGCCCGCTGCCGATTGGGCGAACTCTATTTCAGCAAAGGCCGGATGGATGACGCGCTCGTTGAGGTCAAGAAGTCGATTGAGATGGCGGAGGGGCTTCGTGCAGAAATGAATCGCTCCCTCGCGATGTACTATTCCAATTTGGGTACGATCTACGCGACGAAGGCCATGACGGACGAGGCGGAAACCGAGTTCAAGCATGCACTCGAGGTGTTTCCTCACGATGTGCTCGCGCTCTTCAATCTTGGTCGGGTCTATGCCGACAAGAAGAAATTCATGGAAGCCAAGGAGTATTACGAACGCCTCGTGGAAATCACGCCGGACGATCCGATGGCTTGGTATAATCTTGCGGGGGTCTATGTCGAACTCGATAATCCAGAGGTCACGGACTACAATACGATCGACATGGCCATCCAATGTTATATCCGAACGCTCGAGTTGGACCCGAAGCATCTGGAGGGCAGTTTCAAGCTGATGGAGTTGGCGCTAAATCACAAGAAGACGGATCTTGCCATCAAGGTCATGGAAGAGGCCGTCGAGCAGAATCCCGAGGAGCCGCTGGCCTACTACAACTTAATCAGTGTCTACGACAAGGCAAAGATGTTTGAACAGGCCGAACAGACACGGAAGCGATTGAAGGAACGATTCTCCAAACGACCGAAGGAGAGCAGCGCATCCTGATCGACCCATTCGTACGGAGGGACACACCATGTTTGGAAGTCTTGGTTTTACAGAATTGATCCTGATCCTCTTCATTGTGCTGATCATCTTCGGAGCGGGCAAATTGCCACAACTGGGAGAAGGGGTCGGCAAGGCGATCAGGGGCTTCAAGAAGTCCGTGCATGAGGGGGACGCGATCGAAGCCGAAGCTCAAGCGGCTCAGCAGCAGACGGCAGCCGCTCCGCAGCAACCAGCTTCTGCACCCTTGGTGCAAGCCACGACCTCAGTGGAGCAGCCGGCCGCGCCGGTTCATTCAGGTTCACGCGGCTAACCAGCCGGGATAAGGTCACGGGCAGATGGAAACCGAACTTCAGCTTGCGACCGGCTACATCGAAACCTTTGCAGGTAACGGCAAGGCCCGGAGCACCGGCGATGGAAAACGGGCGGTCAAGTCCGGGATTCCTCTGCCCCACCACGCCGCACTCGACAAGACCGAGACCTGGTTCTACTTTGCAGAGTCAGGGTCCGATCGTATCCGACGGGTCAATCTTCAAGAAGGGACACTCCACAATTTCGCCGGCATCGGCGAAACCTGCTATAGCGGCGATGAGGGACCCTGTGGTGAAGCCGGGCTCTATTTGCCGCTCGACGTCGCATTTGACTCCCGCAACGATCTCTATCTCTGCGATTCCGGCAGTAACCGCATTCGAAAAGTGGACCATGAGACCGGCATCATCACCACGATCATCGGCACCGGGCAGCATGGGTTTAACGGAGACGGTCATGCCCTCGAGATCAATCTGACCTGGCCTGCCGCCATCGCCTTTGACTCCAACGATGTGATGTACATCGCGGATACACAGGCACACCGAATCCGGCGCTATGATCCCCGAACCGGCTTGGTGACGACCGTGGCCGGAACATGGACAGCCGAAGACGAGGCCCGTGAACAGCCGCTCGTTGCGCGGAATTTGGTCGTGCTCTCCGGCGATGCCATCGGTATCGATTTCAGCGATGACCATGGTTGGCTCATGCCGGTCTGTTCGGATGGACTGGACATGTCCATGTATCTTGACGATGGGAAACCTGCGCTCGAAGCCCGCCTCTATGATGTTGTCGGGCTCACGGTGAACGGGAAGGGCGACATTATTTTCGTCGACAAGGGCAGTAACCGCGTACGCAGCATCGATCACCTCAACGGCATCGTCTCTACCGTGGCGGGCGTGTGCCGGTATGGTTACGACGGCGATGACAAACCGGCGATCAAAGCCATGCTCCATGCGCCGGAAGCCGTGGTGATCGATCGGCAAGACAATCTTTACATCTCCGACACAATGAACCATCGCGTGCGCAAGGTGGATATCACGACCGGTGTGATCACGACGGTGGCGGGCAACGGGGACAGCGGCTACGAGGACAAGAATATGGGTGGCTGCGGCGCTGCGCGCTTCGTGGCGAAGGAATCGGCAGGGACGGTGAAACATGGAGACGGGCTCCTCGGAATAGAGGCCGTTGTCAACTCTCCAGTCGGACTCTCATTGGACTCCCAGGGCTATCTCTACATCTGCGAGCGGGGCGAAAATAAAATTCGCCGTGTAAAACTCTGGTAGAAATCCTGAGGCAGTCGGATTGGTCTCGCCCTGGCTTTGTGGTAGGCTGAATCAACGAAGATCTGCTCGCGCCGGTCACTCGAGGGCCCGCATAGTGCGTACGAAGACGAAGACTGCTTCCCGCCCGTTACTTCTTCTGTTCCTCTTCATTCTGATTATGGCCGGTGTCTTAGTGGGCTTCGGCGTGCCCCTCGTCAGTTCCGAGGGGATGAGTATTCGTGCCCGCCTCATCGAAGGGGAATTGCCGGTTGAGCCGGAGGATGCTGCCTGGGCCAAGGTTGCCCCGATGACCCTTCCATTGAGTGGTCAGGTGATTACCAGGCCTGTTTGGCCTGAGCCGACCGCCCGAGCCTTAACGGTTCGGGCACTTCATAATGGCACAGAGATCGCCTTTCTGCTCGAATGGCAGGACAACACGAAAAACGATCGCCTGACGCCGGGAACCTTTCGCGACGGCGTGGCGATAGGACTGCCTCTCGGCGATGCTCCTGCGTTTTTCTGTATGGGCCAACTCGATCACTACATCAATATCTGGCATTGGAAGGCCGATTGGCAGAGCGATATCGATCGCCGGGCCGCCAAGACTTCTGAAAAAGCTCGGGATGGCGTGCGGACGTTTGAAGTCATACCGCGCCGGGTTTCATCCGTCGAAGACCTCATCGGGGGAGGCTTTAGTACTCTGACAACCAAAGAGAAGCAGGGCCGTGTTCAGGGGAAAGCGGCGTGGAAAGATGGGGTATGGCGTGTGGTCATGCACCGTCCGTTGGTGAGTGAAGAGCAAGAGAATGAAGCCAAGCTGATTCCCGGCCGGGTGCAAACCGTGTCGTTTGCCGTGTGGAACGGCGAGAACAAAGAGCGGAACGGGCAGAAAGCCGTCGCGCCCTGGTTTCAGCTAGTTATCGACCCAGTTGCGAAACTCTAAGCAGGATGCTCAAAAAGTCCGCCAGCGGCGTTCTCGCATCGTTCAGACGCTCAACGTACCCCAAGGGTACGCCTCGGGCCTTCACTCACTGCGGCCTTGCTGGACGGCCTTTTTGAGCATCCTGCGGGAGTATTTCCTCTAGAGAGGCATGGACGTTGGAAGATGCTCGAATCGTTTCAGTCAGTGCTCACAGAAAGGCCCTTCGGAATGGAAGGGCTTTTTTCTTGTGTGTCTGTCTTAGTCTGGGAGCCCTGACGGGCTTCGCGCCGACGCTGGTAAGTGCGGCAACTCAGGAACCGATGACCGTGGATGAAGCCGCGCGGTTGGGAGAAGAATTCGGTGTGATCGTCGGCGATGTGGATGAGGACATTAAAAAGGAATTGAAGCTTGAACGGGCACAGGGCGTCGCGGTGTTCGAAGTGATTGGGAGCTCGCGGGCCGACTATGCCGGCATTAAGGTCCGGTCCATTATCAAGGAAATCGACAAGACAGAGATCGGCAACATGATGGATTTTGGACGGGCGATCAAGCGTGGGATGAAAGCCTGTAACTTCACCGTCGGTACCTATGAGCCTGCTGATCCAGGCGATCCGGTCGGGTGGGGAGTCAACTTTCATTTCGTCGGATGCAAACGGGATTGATGATGTCACGAGGCAGACGGTCCATACCACGAATCATCGTTGGCCTGTACCTCGTGCTCGTTGTAGGTGGCATCGGTCTGGATGAAGGCCGAGCCATTGCGCAGAAGCCAGAGGCTTCGAGCGACTGGATGGCGGAAATAGAAAAGATCTTCATTCGATCGGAAAACTGCAAGCAATGCCACGATCGGCACTATGAGGAGTGGAAAGGCGCGCGAGAGCAAACGCCGGACCTCAAAACGTTCGGCCGGGTTGATGCCGCGCTGCTGCATGGGACATCGCTGGAGTCGCCGGTCTTTCGTACGGTATTGGGTATCTGGCTCCAGACCAATCCGACGGCCGACGAGCGTGGGCGCTGTCTCGCCTGCCATGTGCCATCAACCACCGTGTTCCCTCAACATGCCGACAAGATTGTGGCACAGGTGCTCTCCGGTAAACCACAAGTGGAAGGCATCGGGTGCGCCTCCTGCCATCTGATCAAGCAGGTCGAGCAGACACCGAACTCTTCCCCCTCGTTCAAGATCGAGCCGGGTAAGATGATGTACGGCCCCTATGCGGACCCGGAGGAAAATCTCGTCCATCCTGCCACGCAGTCCGCGCTGTTCCGTGGCGCGAACTATTGCGCGTCATGCCACTTCGACAAGGTCAAGGACGTGACGCAGAAGGATCTGCCCGGTGAGATCTTGCAGGGGACGATTTGCCAGGATTGCCATATGGAGCCCTCGACCGGCAGTTCCACGTCGAAGCGCGGTGCGATGACACGCGCAATCGGCCGGCACTGGTTCCGCGGTGTGGTGGTGTCCGGCACCATCCTCAAGAATCGAAACCTACAGGCCGAATGGATGCCTCGAGTAGATATTGAG
>DATNCR010000146.1:0-6589 GCA_035607135.1 Nitrospiraceae bacterium | reverse complement strand
GCCAGCATGGGTTTGAGCAAATTGGCGGCGTCCATTGCCCCTTCCGCTGCCCCAGCTCCCACAACGGTATGCAACTCATCAATGAATAGCAGGACTTGCCCCTCTGCCGCCTGCACTTCTTTGAGGACGGCCTTCAATCGTTCTTCGAATTCGCCGCGAAACTTCGCGCCTGCGACTAATGATCCCATGTCGAGGGTGATGACGCGCTTCTTCTTCAGTCCTTCGGGTACGTCCCCTTTGATAATGCGAGAGGCCAGCCCTTCAACGATGGCGGTCTTTCCGACTCCTGGTTCACCGATGAGCACAGGATTATTCTTGGTTCGTCGTGAGAGGATTTGTACGACGCGACGGATTTCTTCATCGCGCCCGATGACCGGATCCAGTTTTCCTTGCCCTGCCAAGCGGGTGAGGTCGCGGCCATACTTTTCCAACGCCTGGTAGGTGCCTTCCGGGTCCTGGTTCGTGACGCGTTGAGAGCCTCGTACCTGCTGTAGGGCAGCCAAGAGCCGTTCCTTCGTGAGGCCAAGTTTCTTGAAGACACCCCCTTCTTGGACCATGGCGAGGATGACATGCTCGACACTGAGATAGTCGTCTTTCAGCGCGCGTTGTTCGTCTTCGGCTTTGACCATGACCTGGTTGAGGCGCGACGCAATGTGAAGCTGTCCTGGACTTGCCCCGGCGCCCTGTACTTGAGGCAGCTTTGCGAGAGCCTGTTCCACTGCCTGACGAACGGATGGTACCGACAACCCTGCCTGTTCGAGGAGTGAAGAGGCCAGACCCCCATCCTGTTCAACGAACGCAAGCAGAAGGTGTTCGACATCAATCCCCTGGTGATTTCGCCGTGCAGCGTGAGACGACGCAGTCTGGAGCGCCTCCTGCAGTTTGATTGTCATGCGGTTCATGTCCATGGGATCACTCCTCTTTGCGCATACGAGTCTACTCGTGGAAGTGACATAATCATAGGAAATGGGAAGTCAACCTCCTGCGAGGATCCATTGGCTTGACCCGACAAGTTCCCGCAGACTATTGTCTTGCATGTCACAAATTCTGATCGACACACTGGCACTCTATCGGAATGCCTTCCATAAAACTGGACAGTCCCTTGCCCGCGGCTGGATGACCATGGTGGCGGTGGTGGGATTTGGAGCCCTGTTGATGCTCGCCTCCCAGATCGCATCACCACTCGGTATGATCGGAGGGTTTGTGCTGGGTGCGGTGAATGCGCTCCTGGTTGGCGCCACCCTGAGCCTGATCGAGCAATCGATTAGCCATGGTCGTGCCCTCACTTTCCAGGACATCCTTGGCAGCTTCGGTCACTACTTTTGGGATGTCATCGGCATTGGATTCATTCTATGGCTGCCACTGATGGCACTCGACTTGAGTATGCAGACGAATCCCTATGGGCAGCTCCTCTCATACGTGGTGTTCTTGCTCCTCTTTCTCCTCCTGAACCCGGCGCCGGAAATTATCTACCAAGTTCGGCATAACTCTCCGCTCGACGTGTTCAAGACCTCGTACGAATTCGTTCTTGAGAATTGGATCGAATGGTTTCTTCCGTTTGCCGTGATCCTGATCCCCATAGTCCTTTCGCCGATGGGACTCAAGACGTTCTTTTCCCTTTCCAGCAGAGTGGGGAGGGGGGCCGGCTTGGATTTTTTTCAGCTTCTTGTGCTGCCGTTCACGATTCTCGGAGGCTGGCTGGACTACGTCGGTATCCCTTCTTCAATCAGCTGGTATCTCGGGCTGCTCTTCACGCCGCCCCTTGCCGTAGCCATGCTGTTGTTTCGTGGCCATCTCTTTGCATCGCTCCATGGAGTATCACGGCGCCAGCGTCGATTTGTCTCCCCATTCAAGTAGGGATCACCAAGTGGGTAGGGAAGGAAGAGTTTCTGACTCTCCTGATCGGAAGCCATTCAACCCTGCATAGCCCTTCTGCCATCTATGCCATCCGCAATAGGGGATCATATAGGTGAAATATTGTTTGGCTGATCGCTTGAGTGACATCGGGAAATAGTGTATGGAATTACCTACAGCCTCTACAGATATATTCGCTTTTCAAGGCTGAGAAAGAGCTTCCCTCGTGCATATATCGATCTTCTGGCGGATCGTCCTGACTTCCCTCGTCATTATTATTGTGATGGCGGGGGTGAATCTGTATGCCTTGTTTCAATTGCGCCAGCTGACGGCGTTGAGTGCCAATATGGCCACTCGCCATTACCCAGCGATCGAATCGGCCAAACGGCTGCTTACCGTACTCTATGCCCAGCTCAATAGTGAAAAGAAGTACCTGGCTGTGCGCGATGCCACGTTTTTGCAGCATTTCGATGAAGAGGTCGACGAGTTCCATCGTGGGCTCCAGAGTCTTGAAACACAGGAGCTTACTCCCCAAGGAATTCAGCTCCTTGATGAAACCAAACGCCTGCAGCAAGAACGACTTATGATGTTCCACGCCGAATTGGGGAACGGCGTATCGTCTCCAGTGTCTCCGTCTGCAGACTACGAAGGTCGGCGAGACGCATTAATGGACCGCATCAGCGCCACGCTTCAACAGTTCATCATTCTTCATGAGACGGGCATCAGTGTCGGAGTCAGCCGATCACGGGAAAGCTCCGCGCAAGCCGAAGCGGTCACCGAGCAACTGGTCCTGCTCGCGCTCATATTTGGCATTGCCCTCGCGGGCTTTGCCAGTTACACGATTCTGCGCCCCCTTCGTCAATTGCAGAATCATATCAAGCAGATCGGACAGGGCAATTTTCGTACGTCGCTGAACATTCGAGCCCCCAGCGAGTTACGTGACCTCGTTGACGCGGTCAATTGGATGGGTTCAAAGCTTCAAGAGTTGGATGACATGAAGGGGGAGTTTCTCGCCCATGTGTCCCATGAATTACGAACGCCGATGGCCTCGATTCAAGAAGGGACGCATTTGCTGTTGGATGAAATTCCCGGTCCCTTATCGCAGGAACAACGCACCACGTTGCGCATCATGGCAGATAGCAGCCGTCGGCTCATTACCCTCATCTCCACCATTTTAGATCTCTCCAAGATGGACGCCGGGATGATGGAATATCGCATTGTCGCGACGGATCTCAAGCGCATCACCGATATGTCAGTCAACAAAGTCCAGCTCCTCGCCGATGCCAAGCATGTGCAGTTGTTACTGGAAGCGCCTGCACAACGTGTGTGGGTCAAGGCGGATGCGCTTCGAATTGAACAAGTACTCGACAATTTGCTCTCAAATGCCTTGAAATTCAGCTCTGAAGGAGGCATTGTAAAGGTACTCATGAAGCCGGATTCGAAAGCGGGAGTCCTCGAAGTGAGCGTGAGCGACGGAGGACCCGGTATTCAAGCCGAAGACCTGCCCTTTATTTTCGAACGCTTCTATCAGGGGCGCACGAATGCCAAACATGCGACACCAGGCAGTGGCCTCGGGTTGGCACTGGCAAAAAAAGTGGTCGAAGCACATGGAGGTCGGATTTGGATTGAAAGCGAATCCAAGAAGGGAACGACTGTACGATTTATCCTACGCCTTACGAAGCCAGGAGAAGCGGCATGACGGCCCTCAGCCGAGGCGTTGCCTCCTGGGTTTTCCCCTGTCTATTCCTTGCTGGATGCGCGGCCTGGTCGCCGGCTCCCCAATTTTCACAGCCCTACTTTGTGGTGGATGCGGGAGAGGCAAAGGCTCTCCATGCGTTGGCAAAAAAACAGGAGCTGCTTGCCACGAAATGTGCCGAGCACAATTCCTGCGACCACGTCTATTTTACGCGCGCCCTGCTGGGGCTCTATGAAAGTCGAGATAACGCCTCAAAGTACTTCGAGAAAGTCATCGCAGTTGCACCAAGAAGCCAGCTGGCCTCCTTCAGCAAGCTCTGGTTACAGCTGATCGAGTATCACGCCGCTCCTGTTGAGCATTCCTGGTTCCAATCAGTTATTGCGGCCCCTGCTATTTCGGAGAGTCAGGCGATCCTGGCTCAAGCATCCGATCGGCTGGTGCGGGACTTGCTTGATAGAGAGTTGACCATACAGCAGCTGAGGGCGATGAAGGACGCCGACGCGCAATCCCTGGAAAACCTCCAGCGGGATTTAGCCGAGCGTGAACGGAAAATAGACTCGGTCAACGGCAAGAAAGACTCTGCAAGAGGTTCGGCCGATACCGGCATGGTGCTGTCCTTGCAGAAACAATTGACGGATCGCGATAAGAAAATAGAGGAATTGACGAGCCAATTGGAGGCATTAAAGCGTATCGACCAGGAAATGCGGGATAAGGTTCGTCCTATCCGTCCCCCATCGACGGTTGTACCGCCTCCGACTGCGCCGGAACCGACGACCCCGTAGCAAGGAGTTTCATGGAAAAAGAACATATTCTCGTAGTCGATGATGAAGAGGGATTGTTACACCTGGTGAAGATGCGGTTGACGGCCATGGGCTTTGCCGTCACAGGCTGCACCACGGGGCGTGAGGCCCTCACCGCAGCCAAGAAGGACCGGTTCGACCTCGCCATTACCGATCTCCGGCTGGGTAGCGAAGACGGATTGGATGTGACGGAAGAACTACTGCGGATTCATCCAGGCCTTCCGGTGATCATCCTGACGGCCCACGGCAGCATCCCTAATGCCGTGGAAGCTATGCAGCGAGGGGCCTTTGGATATCTTACCAAACCGTTCGACGACAAAGAACTCAAGGCCAAGATCGAAGAAGGACTCTCGCCGCAACGAATGAGAGGAGAGATTCAACGACTCAAATCTCTTGTCAACGAATTGTATGGCATGGATAACATCGTCGCGCGAAGTGCGGCGATGCAGCGTATCCTCCAACAGGTGGTGCAGGTGGCAGATTCGGACGCCACCATTCTCCTCTTCGGAGAAACTGGGACCGGCAAAGAAGTGCTGGCACGTGTCATCCATGCGAACAGTCGACGGAGCAAAGGACCGTTTGTCGCCCTCAATTGCGCGGCCATTCCTGAAACCCTTTTTGAGTCTGAACTCTTCGGACACGTGCGCGGCGCGTTTACCAGTGCCCATGGTGCCAAGCGAGGCTTGTTTCAAAGCGCCAATGGCGGCACGCTCTTTCTCGATGAGATCGGTGAAATACCGCTCTCGATGCAGGTCAAACTGTTGCGGGCCGTGCAGGAACGGGAAGTCCGCGAGGTGGGTTCTGAAATCTCAACAAAGATCGATGTGCGGATTATCGCCGCAACGAATAAAGACCTCGGTGAAGCAGTCAAGAACGGATCCTTTCGGAACGATCTGTATTATCGTATCTCGGTCGTCCCGTTGTTTATCCCGCCCCTTCGGGACCGACGCGACGATATTCCCTTGTTGGCGCAACACTTTCTGACCACGAGTGCGAAGCGAGCGAACAAGATTTTGCGTGGCTTTACACCGGCGGCCCTCAATCGGTTGGTCACACATCCTTGGCCCGGCAATGTCCGAGAATTGGAGAATGTCGTAGAAAAGGCCGCCGTCATGACGCGACAGGACATGATTACGCCGGATCTCTTGCCCTCAATGGGGACATCGCCAGATGCGCCCCTCAAGCCACTGACTGAAGCCAAGGAAGAGTTTGAGAAAACCTACCTCAAGAACGTGCTGCAACTCACCGGCGGCAACATCTCGCGTGCTGCCCAATTTGCCGGACGCTATCGGGCAGATTTCTACAAGATGCTCAAGAAATATGGCCTACACCCCTCCACTCTGAAGGCCAAAGCGGAAGCCGATCTTGAAGAGCTGGAAGAGGATGGCGACCTCACAGAGGCCGAACGCTAGAGATCCGTGCGTTTCTTTGCAAAGAGCGAAGACAAGATCGGGTGATGAGGAGCTGAAGGAGTTCTTTCAAAGTTTGTGTGAGGCCGTGCACCTGCCAGTTTCACTTATGCTTTGTTGCGAGATGAGCCATAGCCTGTCTTGATCAGTGTGGAGATGACCTGTGTGATTCGCTCTGCAATTTCCAGCGGCGGAGTGTCAAAGTCCACTCCGAATTCAGATCCTTTGACCCACTTCACGATGGCGCGATCGATTAACAAGGGCACCGGATCTCCTGGCACAAAAATTTGCAGGGCAAGTTCCACTCCGACTGAGACCAGTACATTCCCGGTGATATAGCTCCCGCTCGGTGAAAGATCTTTGATGATTCCTTCACCAGCAATCCCGTCTCCAAGATAACGTACCGGCACCAATTTTTTGAGCCGGTGATTCTTCCGCATAACAAACCCAGTCATTCTGTCTCCTTTCTCGATCTGGCATTCTTGTTTCTTGACTGCTGCTATTGTACTGCTCAACTGAAAAGTTGGACAGAAAATTACCCAGTGAGCCGTAACACTTTCTCCGAGACGGTGAGGATCGTTTCCACCGTGACTCCCAATATCTCCGATCGGTTCAACTTAGTCTCTGAGGCGTCTCCAGGACTAACTGATGGATGGATCTTCAGCACCACCAAGACTTTTCGAGCATAGGGGCAGCGCGTGATGAACAACTTTGAGTAGGCGTAGGCATCGCCACTGCCGGTGAGACTTTGATCTGCTACGAGGTGGCCGTGTTAAGTTCGAGGAGGTCGGCGGTGTGAGGCGCGATTGCCACGGGAGGACCAAGATGGA
>DATNCR010000122.1:0-7774 GCA_035607135.1 Nitrospiraceae bacterium | reverse complement strand
CCGCACGTCTTACAATATCTGGAACGATTGGTGGCGGAAGGGCGCAGTTCGATGGAAATAGTCTTTCTGGCCAAAGACGGTCACCCGATCGACGTAGAGATTCACGCCACGGCACTGATCGATCAAGAGCGGGGCGGGCTGGTTCATTCGCGCGCGTTTGTGCGGGACGTGACCGAACGGCATCGGCTTGAACAACGGTTGCAAGAGCATACGATCCAACTTGAACATGCTGTGTCGGAACGGACGCAACAGCTTATGGCCTCGCAGGCGCGATACAAGGTGTTGTTCGACTTGGTGGCGGACTCGGTATTTATGGTGAATCCGAGCGGCACGATCGTCGCCGTCAACAAACGCGAGGAGCAGGTTCTGGGATATGCAGAAGCGAGCGTGGTCGGCCGCAGTCTGCTCGAAGTCGTTCTCCCCAACTATCACGACGCGTTTCGCGGATGGCTCAGTGACATCATTTCAGGGCAGCGGAAAGTGCCCACGCAAGAGGTCATGGTCCGCCATGCCGACGGACTGGAAACCGCGGCCGAAATGGCGCTGATCCGGGTCGGAGAAGCCGACCAACTGTCGGTGATGGTGCAGCTGCGGGACATTACCGACCGGAAGCGGCTCGAGCAGCAGCTGGAAACCTACCGAGAAGAATTGGAGGATAAGGTACGAGAACGTACGCGCGAAATTGAAGAGACCAAGCAGTATCTTGAGAATCTACTCGAGAACGCCAACGATGTCATTTACACCCTCGATACAGAACAACGGTTCACCTACGTCAACGGGAAGATCGAAGCATGGGGCTACCGGAAAGATGATCTGCTGGGGCGCCCGTACCTTGTCCTTCTTTCCAAACGCCATCGGGGGAAACGTCTCAAGAGTACCTTGGATATCGGTGCGAAGCAGGTCTATGAGGTTGAAGTGGTCACTCGCACGGGGGAGCCGAGGGCTGTCATGGTCAGTGTGTCCCCGCTGCATTCGGCCGAGGGAGCGATCCTGGGCGTGCTGGGCATTGCGCGCGATATGACAGAGACCAAAAAACTGGAGCAGCAGATCAGGAATTCCGAGAAGTTGGCGTCTGTCGGAAGGCTGGCTGCTGGGGTAGCTCATGAAATTAACAATCCCCTTGGGGGCATTCTCAACTGTCTCTACAATTTGCGGAAGGGGGCGTTGTCGCCGAGCCGGCAAGAGGAATATCGGGTGTCGATGGAAGATGGCGTGCGGCGTGTGCAGAAGATCGTTCGCCAGCTTCTTGATTTCTCCCAGCAACATGAGCCGGAGTTTGCGCTGACGGACATCAATCACGTCGTCGATCGGGTCTTGGTCTTGACGACACATCTCTTTGCTCCAAAGCGCATCGTATTGGAGACAGCATTCAGTCAAGGTTTGCCGAATGTCATGGTCGATCGGCACATGATCGAACAGGTCTTGATGAATCTGGTATTGAACGCTGTGCACGCGATGGCAGACGGAGGGAAGCTGACAATCCGAACATCCGTGGTCGAAGGCGTTTGCCTGATCGAGGTGTGCGATACGGGATCGGGCATTCCGTCGGCGATCCTGCCGAGGATTTTCGATCCCTTCTTTACGACCAATCGCGAAGGCGAAGGAACCGGACTCGGCTTATCGGTCAGTCTGGGCATCGTCGAGCGCCACGGGGGGAAGATTTTGGTCGACAGCGAAGTGGGAAAGGGGACGACCTTCACACTCTGTCTTCCTGTGTCCCGTGAACGTTCGTTTATGGAGCGCGTGTCATGAAGGGGCTCAGAATTCTCTTGGTCGACGACGAGCCACTGATGCGGCTGTCGATGGTCGATGCGTTGGAGACGGTCGGCCATGATGTCGAGGCGGCCGCATCCGGAACGGGAGGCATCGAAGCCATCCGCCAACGGCCGTTCGATCTGGTGATCACCGATCTACGGTTGCCCGGGGCAGATGGGCTCACGGTGCTTACCGCGACCAAAGAGCAGGTACCTCATACCGAGGTCATTATGATTACCGCCCACGGATCGGTAGAAACGGCGGTCGGTGCGATGAAGCTTGGTGCGTTCGACTACATCACGAAACCATTCCAGATGGATGAACTCCTGTTGATCGTCGAGCGGGTAGGCCGTGTCGTGGCGTTGCGGCGCGAGAACCAGGACCTCAAGGACGCGTTGGAGGACAAGTTCAGCTTCGGAGGTATTCTCGGGACGAACAACCACATGCGCGCCGTGCTGGACAAGATCAAGATGGTGGCGGGAACTGACTCGACGATCTTGATCCTCGGAGAAAGCGGAACCGGAAAAGAACTGGTTGCAAACGCGATTCACCAAAATAGTCCGCGCAGCCATCACCCGCTGATCAAGGTCAGTTGCGCCGCCTTGCCGGAGACGTTGCTGGAAGCAGAGCTGTTCGGTCACGAGAAAGGCGCCTTCACGGGCGCACTCCGTCAGCGGCGGGGGCGATTTGAGTTGGCGCATCGAGGCACGCTGTTCCTCGACGAAATCGGTGAAATCTCGCCGGTCATCCAGGTGAAACTCTTGCGGGTGCTTCAGGAACGGCAGTTTGAGCGTGTCGGAGGGAACGACAGGATTGACGTCGATGTCCGCCTAGTCTGTGCGACCCAGAAAGATTTGCGGAAGGAAGTCGCGCAAGGACGGTTCCGCGAAGATTTGTTCTATCGGCTCAACGTCGTGCAGATCGTCATCCCGCCGTTGCGCCAGCGGCAGGAGGACATCATGGTGATCGGCGACCATGTGCTCAAGACCTGCTCCACCAAGATGAACAAAAAACTGAAGGGATTCTCCGCGCAGTCGCGGGAGGTGCTTTTGCGCTATTCGTTCCCTGGGAACGTGCGGGAGTTGGAGAATATGGTCGAGCGTGCAGTGGCGCTGGGACGGGATCATGAAGCGATTCAACCGTCCGATCTATGCGGGTTCCAGTCCTGTCCGTTTACAGGCGGGACGCCACAAGAATCGTGTGGGTTCTGTAGCGAAGGGCTGACGGGGCAGAAGCGCGAGGAACGTCCGCTGACCTCGCTGGCGACGGCACGGGAACAGTTCGAGCGTGAGTATATTGTGTCGGTGCTCGGGCGGGTGGAGGGGAGTCGAACCACGGCGTCGAAAATTCTCGGTCTCTCGCGAAAAGCGCTCTGGGAAAAGTGCAAGCGCTACGGCATTCCCTCGGCGAAGGATGAGGCGGGAGACGCGTAGGGCCTACGTTGTCGGTTCCGGCCCACCTTCCCACATTTTCACCGTGCGGTCCCATGACGCACTGGCCAGTTTCAGTCCATCCGGCGACAGCGTAATGCCTCGAACGCCTGCGGTGTGGGCCTTGAGTGTTCTAAAACAACGGCCGTTCGACAGGTCCCAAAACCGAATCGTCGCATCGTCGCCGGCACTGATCAGCACTTTGTTGTCCGGGGTGACGGCGAGCGCGCGCACCCAGGCGGTATGGCCTTTCAGTGTCCGTTGTTCAGCCACGTGGGGCATGTCGAACAACTTGATCGTCTGGTCACGGCTTCCGGTGATCAGGAGCTTGGCATCGGGGGTAAAGGTCATCGCGCCGATCCAATAGTCCATCGGTTTTTGAAATCCCCCGTCGTCGTCGAAGAAGTACCCGCGCGTTTCGCTGGAATCTTCTTCGGTCTGTTTCCAATGACCGTCGTGCACAATTTTTTCCTCTCCACTGGGTAAGACCTCCCACAGTTTGATCTTGCCGATATCCATTCCACTGGCGAGGTGAACCCCATCCGGTGAAAAGGCGACGCAAACCGACCAGTGATGATCGTACTGGTCCTTGCCGAGGAGAGTCATGAGCTCGGTGCCGGTCGTGACTTCCCAGATTTTGATGTCCTTATTGTGGCTGCCGCGCGCCAACATGAGGCCGTCGGGAGAAAGAGAGAGGTTGACGACATTGTGGTCATAGCGTGTGAAGAGGAGCTTCTTCGATTCGCCGGTGTTCGGATTCCACAGTCGGATGGTACGGTCCTCGCTGGCAGTGGCCAAGGTCTGGCCATCCGGCGTGAACACGACGGAACGGATGTCCGCAGTATGTCCCCTCAGTGAGCGCAGAAGGCGCCCGGTTTCAATGTCCCACAGTCGCACGAGCCGATCGACTCCGCCACTGGCGAGGGTCAAGCTGTCCGGCGCGAAGGCGACCGACCAGACTCCATGCGAATGGCCGCGAAACGTGGTCAGCTCCCGTGCTGCTGTCTTCCAGTATTCGAGAAAATCGACCGGTGCAGAACCCGTTCCCGACGCTGGTGGCGTGAGCAGGGAGGGAGCGGGGCCAAGCTGGGACACAATTGGATCGGCCATGTTCCATCATCCTTACGGGTGAGAGTACATTCACGTGGACTACGGCGACGGACTCGATTGCCAACCGGCTGGTCCGCCCAGTATAATCAATGTCCGCTTGGGATGATCGTAAGAGAAGCGTCGCCATCAAGTCAAGCAGGCCATACGAGCTGGTTTGCGCCCCTCATCCGAATGTTGTGATGTGGCGAGACCAGGCTGGATGATAAAGGATGAGTATGGAACTTCGTTTTCAGCCCGCATTGTTGCAAGAGGTCATTGACTCGTTCGTCGAAAAAACAGAACGGGAAGGCGATCCCACCTATTATAAAGAGTTCCACGAACTCGCCGACCCAATCTACGAAAAGTTTACGCTCGATGATCGTGAGAGCGAGTTCAAGAAACTCTATCAGTATCTGTTTGGGACCTGGGGGTTTTCCGATATTATCCGCGATGCCTTCAATGAATACCCATTGCTCAAAGAGAACGTGGGAATCGTGCTCGTCAAGGGGGTGCTCAAAGAGGATCAGGAAGGCGTCGACATTCTCAGGAAGTGGGGATCCGTCGAGCATGAAATGGCTCGATCGTTCGAAGAAAAGGGATTAAAAGGCGTCGGGATTAAACTCATTCCTCGTCGATTCTACGATCCTGCGCTCACGCGCTATTGCCGCCATGAATTGTTGCATATCTCGGACATGCTGGATCCGGTCTTTGGGTACGATCCGGATACCAAAGTCGGGCAAAACCCCGGCGAGGAAACTCTCATTCTCCATCGCTATCGAATCTTGTGGAGTCTCACGGTGGATAGCCGGCTGACCGCGGCAGGCAAAGAGCCGATGTTGAGGAAGGAAGACCGGTTCAAAGAGTTTCGTTCTTGGTATCGCAAGATTCCCGCGCCACAATTGAAATCGGTGTTCGAAGGGTTGTGGCAAACGAGTTTCTTTACCCACTCGGAATTGATTGAAATGGCGTCGGACACGTTGCGCGTGATGGACCGTGCCGTGGATGTCGAGGGAGGCGAGGTTCCGGAGACAGAAAATAAAGTGATGCTGATGCCGGGATTTCCCTGTCCTCTGTGCCGGTTCCCGACCTATTCATGGGTCGAAGATATGGAAAACAAGATCGAGACCTATGTGCTCGATTTCATCCGCGAGAATCACCCTGGCTGGGATATCGAATTTGGGGCCTGCGATCGTTGCGTCGAGGTCTACAAACTGCGCGCAGACGGCGTCATGTAACGGGGAATCACGGTGGCTACTGATTCGTCATATGGACGCCGCAACTTTCTCAAGGATTCTGTCGTATCCGTTGCCAAGGCCGCACAGGAATTTGTCAAGCAACAAGCGGTCGTGCCGGAGCAACCGGCTCCACCACCGGTGCGGACGGATTGGTTGCGTCCTCCCGGTGCCGTTGCCGAGACATTGTTTTTGGAGCGTTGCACAAGGTGCAGCGACTGTGCCAAGGCCTGTCCATACGATTCGATCGTCTTTCACCCTCTGAACGGAACACCGGTCATTTTTGCGGACCAGATGCCGTGTTATCTCTGCGAAGATACGCCTTGCATCTCGGCCTGTCCGACCGAAGCGTTGATCCCTGTCGAAGGGCGCGAGCAGATACGAATGGGTCTCGCGGTGGTATCGCACCGAGTCTGCACGGCAGGGCAGGGGTGTCATGCCTGCGCATCCAAATGCCCCACGGAGGCGTTATCCATGGATTTTGACACACAACGGCTTGTAGTAACGGCTGATCGTTGTGTTGGATGTGGGCTGTGCGAACAAGTGTGCCGGACGGTGAACGATCACATAGCTATTCGAGTCACACCGGTGAGATTGTTGGCACAGCCGCTCTCGTGATCCACAAGCACCTGTCTAATTGCAAGAGCAGGAATGGGAGAGAGATCGTGCGGAGTACAAAGAAGAAAATTTCTAAAAATCATCGACTTAGAGTAATTCTTGCGCAGCGGAAGATCGCGCTTGACAACTCTTGGGCCGATACCTACCATACGAGAGCTTGTCCCAAAGGTTTGACCTCAAATGCCAGGAAAGTTGCCAGGGGCAACAGGGTAAACCGAGGAGCTGATTTCCATGACGAGTAAACAGCCGGTGCAGACAAATTCACCGGCCGTGGCCGCGGTCATTCCGACCTCGTCCGCCATTAAGGATTCACCCGCAGTCGAACGCGCCCTCAGTCGCAGTAAGCTCTATCTCCTCGTGTCGTGGAGCCTGCTCTATCCCGAAGACGAAGAATTTCTCGATTACGTACAATGCGGAGAGTTCGTCGAGGATGGACGAGCGGCGATCGATGCGTTGGACACGGCGCTCGACGGCATCGGAGGTGAGCGGGCCAAGCTGAAGTTGGTGTTGCTGCGCAAACAGTTCGATCAGATCGAGAAGGTTGTCGCATCAGAATGTGTGAACTGGCAACTCGGCGATCTGCAAGCCGAACATCGACGAGTATTCAGCAATGTCATCACCCTAGATTGTCCTCCGTACGAAACACTCTTCGGAAATGACCATGTGTTCGCTCAATCGCAAGTCATGGGTGATATCGCCGGATTCTATCGTGCGTTCGGAGTGGAATTGTCGAAGGATATCCATGAGCGATTGGATCATTTGAGTGTCGAATTCGAGTTCATGCATTTTCTGGCCTACAAGGAATCCTATTCCCGCTGCCACGATGGAGCAGACAAAACTCAAATCGTTCTGGATGCGCAGAAGAAATTTGTCAAGAATCATATCGGCCGGTGGGTCCCGTTGTTTTGTCGCATGTTGGTCAAGAAAGCTTCGTCCGGTCTCTACAAACACGTGGCGGACTTGATGGCGGAATTGATGGATTTCGAAGTCGCGTTCCTCGGCGTCATTCCCCAACCCTACTCGGAGACCGATTATCGGCCGGCGACATTCAATGCTCCGGAAGGCCAGTCGTATGAGTGCGGTGCGCAGGATCAGGGCAATGAGCTGAGTCTGTTGCTGAACGAAGTCGGTGCAGAATCATTTTTAGACAAAAAAGATCAAGGAAAAGACAAGGAGCAGGAGGGGCCGGTCGGAACCGCCTAACCATTGTCCACTTTGATGAAAGTCTCTCTGAGTTGTGAGTCGGCAGTGAGTGTGAGAGACCGTTCTTTATTTTTGTCGAGAGGAGGAGTATCCTGATGGCCGAAAAGGAGCAGCCGCCACCGAACAATCGGGTGAGGATTGGCATACTTATCGCCTCGGTGCTCTTTGGTGTGGCTTGGGCAGTCATCACGTTACTACTGGGGAAAGAGTAATTAGGTAAGAATTGATCATTGGCGTAATTGTGGACCTTAATCGTTTAATCGAGAGGAGGCGTAGTCCTATGAGAGTAGTGCAGACACACAGCAAGCGTGTGGTGTTTGGCATTCTTCTCTCTGCGTTGATCGTGGGCGTCATGCTGACGATTGGGCAGGTGCCGTTGGCTGTCAGCCAGCCGGTGACGATTCCGGCGAAGATGGT
Source organism: Nitrospiraceae bacterium (assembly GCA_035607135.1). Classification (GTDB taxonomy): domain Bacteria; phylum Nitrospirota; class Nitrospiria; order Nitrospirales; family Nitrospiraceae; genus Palsa-1315. The sequence continues at coordinate 30 of DATNCR010000122.1, read as the reverse complement.
CAAAGGGGCGATCCCGATGGATGGTGCAAA
>DATNCR010000101.1:0-13631 GCA_035607135.1 Nitrospiraceae bacterium | reverse complement strand
GACCGACTTAGGGCTGAGTGACCTGCCGGTTGAGAGGTGCCATAATAGTATCGGTCAAGACATCCGTTCAGTCGATGACGGATCGTCGTGCTTGCCGGTCATTCGGAAGGTGGGAACCACGGAGGCCATGCGCATACTGCTGGTTGAAGACGATCTGAACCTCGCTCAATTCATCCGCAAGGGGTTGAAGGAAGAGCAGTATGCGGTGGACTTCGCGGCCGATGGTGAGCAAGGATTGGAGTTGGCCTTGCTGAATCCTTACGATCTTTTGATTCTCGACATCATGTTACCCAAGCTCGATGGGCTCACGATCTGCCGCCGCGTACGGGCCAAGGGAAACGCGACTCCGGTGTTGCTGTTGACCGCACGCAACACCGTAGAGGACAAGGTGTCCGGGTTCGATACCGGCGCGGACCAATTTCTGACGAAACCGTTCGCCTTCGCGGAACTGCTGGCCCGAGTTCGAGCCTTGCTGCGCCGAGGAGCTCCGCTCCAATTGGTTCATCTGAAAGCCGCAGACCTGGAGCTGGACCCTGCGTCTCACCGCGTCTGGCGAGCAGGCCAAGAAATCGCACTGACTAATAAAGAATATGCCCTGCTCGAGTTCCTCCTGCGGAACAAAAATCGAGTATTGACGCGGACGGCGATCATCGAACATATATGGGACATCAGTTACGACCCCATGACGAACATTGTGGATGCCCATATTAAAGCCCTACGTGCGAAGGTTGATCGAGATTTTTCACCCCAGCTGATTGCCACAGTGCGAGGAGCGGGGTACATGCTGGAGGAACCAGAAGCGATCGCATGAAGTCCCTACGTGGTGTGATCAGCCAGTCTGCGCTCATTTTAATGGGAGGACTCCTGCTGGTCTTTTCTGTCCTGATCTACGTCGGAGGCGACGCGTTGCTGCACCGTTTTATCGATGGCCGGCTGTTAGGATTGGCGGAGACTCTGGCGACGATCGTGGAGCGGCATCCCGATATTATCGAGAACTCCGGTGATGACCATACACTCGCTGCCGAGGTGACCCGGCACGAGAACCAGCGGCGTGAATTGCATGAGGTCACCCATTCACTTATGGTCTTCTCACCGGACGGTCGGGTGGTCTGGAAAGGGCCTGAGGCGGTCGCACAGCATCCGGCTCCTGATGAGACGGTGTTCGAACGGGCTCGTCGCGGGATCACTGTGTTTGAAACCGTCAAGGCTGCCGATGGCAAGCCCATTCGGCATCTGTTCCTCCCCATTCCTCGGGAAGGTCAGGTGCGGTATGTTCTGCATGCGGAAGCCTCCCTGCTCCTGTACCAAGAAACACTCAAGGGCTTTGTGATACTCCTGACTCTTGGGTCCGGGGTCATCCTGCTCATCGCCTGGATCGGCAGTGGATGGCTGGCGAAGAAAGTGCTGACCCCAATCGACGTGTTAAGTACCGGCGCCGAGACGATGTCTGAGGCCGACCTGGGAAAACGACTTACCCTGGACTCACCCTATCAGGAGTTTCACCGGCTCACTCAAGCGTTCAACTCCGTGATGGACCGGTTTCAACGAAGCGGGGAAAGCCAACTGACCTTTTGCAACCTCGCCGCCCATGAGATGCAAACACCCCTCACCATATTACAGGGCAATCTTGAAGTCGCACTTCTCAAAGCCAGAACTTCGGAGGAATATCGCGAAGCCCTTCTTAACAATCTTGAGCAGGTGGGACAGCTCATCACCCTGACACGTTCCCTGTTGACCCTTGCGAAGTTTACGAGTGGTAAGCCTCCCGTTCACCTCGTGGCACTCGCCCTGGAGCCCATGATTCAAGATATGGTGGAGGAACTGACTCTGCTCGCCGACGACCGGCAAATTACATTGTCATTTGAACCCCAGGCGGTTCCAGCCGTCCTCGGCGATGCACAGTGGCTCAAGGTGGCGCTGATCAATCTACTCGGCAACGCCTTGCACTACACCCCGTCCGGGGGAGCAGTCACCGTCCGGCTGCAGGCGGTCGGAGAAGAGGTGGCTGTGTCTGTGGAAGATACGGGTCATGGTATCGAGCCGGAACATCTTCCTCATCTCTTCCAACGGTTTTACCGCACCGATTGGGCACGTGCGAAGGATTCCGGCGGCACCGGACTTGGGTTGTCCATCGTCAAGGAAATTGCGGAAGCCCATGGGGGATCGATATCGGTCACAAGCGAAGTCAACAAAGGCTCAATCTTTACCCTGCGTGTGCCAGCCACAGCTCGCCAGACAGTTGCTGCCTAGTTCGCAAAACACTCCGAGCCTCCAGCTCTCTTTCACCTTTTTCCTGTTATCGTTTCCTCCTCGCAATTCGGTCACGCATGAAGAATTCTTCATGATCGCTTCATGGACCAATCATGTGACGGGGCTACAGTGAGAGCTACGGCTGAGGACACACGCTCGATCTGAGGCCAAGACCAGATCGCGGCACACCACCTACCGGGAGGCTGAATCATGGGACGGAGAATAGAGACCAAAGAGCCGGCATGGATTGGAACAATCGACCAGAACGGGAGTGGTCAGGCTATTCGGATCCTCGCGGCCATCGAGCAATTCTCCACGAGATCCTGCGCTCGCTGTACGGGCCTGCTCGTGAACGACTGGTGTGATGACTCGAGTCACACCGGCAAGTACATATCACCGGCCCTGCGCTGTGTACAATGCGGGCACCGTATTGATGCGGTCATTCTCCAGAACCAAATCCACCACCGGTCGGAGGCAAGCGCCTCCAGCAAATCGATGAGCACACTCTTCATTGGCGACCTAAACTCTTCACCCCTAGAAGGCGCAGACGGTTAGAGGAGGATGTCCGTTGTGAATCTGAAAGGTCTTGTCCATCGAGAGCTCGGTGAGGGACTGAATGAAGAGGAACTGGCTTCTGCAGTCGGTGTTTCCATGCGCACGATTGCCGACATTCTGGCCGATGAGCTGCCACAGGACTCAGCAATCTGGGAACAATTTGCCCGGTATTTTCGCATTCATGCTGACTTTCTGCGATCCGGTGGCCCGCCACACACAGAGGGACTATTCGAACTACCAGACCACACCCATCCCTCCCCTCCCGGCCGGATGAGGAAAGTGCCGCTCCTGAGTTGGGATCAAATTGACCAGATCGTCGCATCCGAAAAGCCGCCTCGTCTCATCCACGCTCAAGCGCTGCTCGATACGGATGTTCCAGGCAAACGCACCTTCGCCGTACAAGTAAGAGATAATTCCATGCAGTCCCTCTTCAGCGAAGGCGAGACCATTTTCGTCAATCCCGATCTTTCCTGTGAGCCTGATGATTATGTGGTCAGTGAAAGTGAAGATGGCCGTCCGGAGAAGGCACTCTTGCGCCAGCTCAAAGAAATCCGTGGGCAGACAATTCTTCATCCGCTCAACCGACGGTACAAAGACCTCCCCGTGACGAACCATCAGCGAGTCATGGGCCGGGTGGTACGGTTACGCAAGAATCTGTAAAGGGGAAATACCTAGCCAAGGAATATACGCTCGGGCACACAGTGCGACGAACACGGAGCACCAAGCCTATGCGTGCCACCGAGTAGAAGTAACCGCCGGGGTTGGGTGGGAGAGAAGAGCGACTTCTCCAGTATTTTGCTAGACGACGTTCCCCTTCATCAGTGAAATGACGCTCATCATCGTCACCTGATCGTCGTCGAATCCGCCATGCGTCGTGCTTTTCGATTCCTTGCCCGGTGCAGTCCAAGTCGAGACCTGTGCCAATTGCTGCGATGCGATCTTGTCGTTGAAATATTTCTCCATGCCGAGTATCGGCGTTGTCTCTCCATGTTCAAGCGACTGCGATACCAGGTAGAGCAGCGAACGGCTGTACCCGAGAATCGGTCTACAGGTCGGATCCTTCTGTTCCATATCGTCGGATAAATGGAACTGATTATAATGCTTCACTTTGCCATTTTTGATGGCTGGAATCACGGTCTTTTCGAAGAGATCGACTCGTACCGCCGGAGCCATAAAGTTTACGCTTTCGAAGGTCCATCCCTGCCTCCCTAGCCGATCGACGACATGGCTGTGCAGGATCGATCCAGCCGAATGACCGACAAGATGCAGGCGTACTTTGGAAAGATCGGCAAAGAACGGAGATTGCTGGCAGGCCCTGTAGAGCTTCATTCCTCCACTCTCGGCCGTATTGGAAATCGCATCCGCATTCTGTTTCATTTCGCTCCAGATTGCGGTCCCCGGTGTGGCCAGTAATTTTTCAAGCCGTTCATTCCACCAATTCTTGACGCCGTCGAAGAACCCGCCGGTCGGACGCGGCTGGCCCTCCATGACATCTTCAAGACGCCCCTTGAGCGTGGACCAGAGATCTGTTTCCCACATGAGGAAGATAGGAAAGATCTTGCGTTCATATAATGCCGGAATCCATTTCGCCGCCGTAGCTCCAGCAGTATCTTCAGACGTGAGACCGCCATGCGCATAGATCGCGATGTCCACAGGATCATTCTTGCCCAGGCCCCATGCTGTCCGAGCCATACCGAGATGCTGTGTGACGAGTGCTGCGATGTCGGACTCCTGTGTACGGAAATCGCCGGTGTTGCTGAGCCGACCGTTGTTCTCCATGTCGATGATAAATGGGCTGATCTCGCGTGTGCGTAACGAAGACTCGCTGGCGAGCTGCACTTTACCGGCGTCCAGACGCAACGTCTTCGAGTGCGCAATCTCCAAATGGAGCTCGGTGACCACGCCAAGCTGTGCCACCCAACAATCCATCGCATTGTTGAGCCAGTCTTCATATGCTAATACGGCACGGCCCTTAGTACCCCACCCAAGGCCCCACGAGTTATGTACGATGAACCCATCTTGGTTATAGCCAACAATTGCAAAGGCATGGCCACCGGCGCTGGGGCTTGCCTTCCGACATGGGATCATCCAGTACCTGCCATTGGTGTGTGATCGATTCGAGTATCCATCATCCCAACCGGAATGGCAGACCGCACTGGTGTACAGCACACCGATCTCGTTGAGCGCAACGTGCATATCGGTGATCGACCGTGTGTCGACGCGATAATAGGCCCCGAGCGGGCGCCGGACGGCATCGAGCCACCAGTCGTCTTCGGATTGTTTCGCGTGGCCTGTCGGCATCTGTTCCGAAGTCCACAGCCTGGCAGAGCAGGCACCATGTTTATACCAGCCCTTCATCGCGCCGCGCAGACTCGATCCGGTATCGGCTTCCGGAGCACCGGGAAATTCATCATAGCGCCGTGCCATCGAATACAGCATGAATGGGGATACCCGATAATCCATCTGCTTGCGCTTCGCGCTGTGCTGTAGGTGATTCACAACTGTTGCCAAGGCGAAGCCAGTACAGGCGTTGGTTTGTCCCTGATCGAGCACAGGGATGTTGGTCTTCTGATCACGCGTCAAGTCTGGCACTACTCCCACCGGCGGCATGTAGACCCTGTCTCGCAGATCGAGTCGGTCGGGAACTGCAACGCGTTTTCGATCGGTAATCGCGCCGGACGGCTTCGCTTTTGTCTCTATCTTTTTCTTTCTCGCCATGGACATGTCCTTTCACGATGTAGACAGACACGAATTGAGAATCTAATCGTTGGTATGCATACCAAAGAAAGCGCGGCACGTATTTTAGCCGATTCACTCACCCCGTCAAGTCGGAACCAATTGCATCCTCCTATATATACTAGTATTTCGATAGACCACACGCGCAGTCTATCTATACTCCGACAGAGTCAAGATCAGCGAAACGTGTATAAGAAATGCCGGCGGTCCCAGCATCGTTTGACTTCCCCTTCCTCCGCCTCCTAGAATCCGGCCATGCCTTCGTCCTTCGTTCATCTCCACCTCCATACCCAGTTCAGTCTCCTTGACGGTGCGAATCAAATCGATCCGCTCATTCAACAGATCAAATCGTTTCACCAGCCGGCCGTGGCGATGACCGACCATGGCAATATGTTCGGAGCCATCGAGTTCTACCGCAAAGCGAAAGAGGCAGGGATCAAACCCATCATTGGCTGCGAAGCCTATATGGCCCCTGGCAGTCGTTTAGCGGCCAAAGACAGCGGGCTCGCCCATAACGATTACTATCACCTGATTCTTCTGGCGAGAAATCTGACCGGCTATCAGAATCTGATCAAGCTTGTGAGTAAAGCATACCTTGAGGGATTTTATTATAAACCACGGATGGATAAAGAGATTCTAAAAGATCATCATGAAGGATTAATTGCTTTATCGGGTTGTTTGAGTGGTGAGATTCCGTACCTCATCGGCCAAAAAAATATGGATGGCGCCATGGCTGTGGCGGGGGAGTTTCAGGAAATATTCGGGAAGGAACATTTCTACCTCGAAGTGCAGGCAAACGGGTTGGAGCACCAACGGGTCGCAAATAGCGGCCTGCTCGAAATCGCCAAGAAAATGGACATCCCTCTGGCCGGGACCAACGATTGTCACTATCTCAAGAAAGAAGATTTTCGCCCGCACGAGCTGATGCTCTGCCTGCAAACCGGTAAGACCATCAGCGATCCGAATCGCATGAAGTTCGATACGGATCAGCTCTATGTGAAATCCACCGAAGAAGTCTCGGCTACCTTCATCGAGTTCCCCAACGCCGTGACCAATACGTGCCGAATCGCGGACAACTGCGATCTCCAACTGGTGCTCAACAAAACACATCTTCCGCAATACACCGTTCCCGAAGGATTCACGCGCGAAACCTATCTTGAGCGCTTGGCGCTTGAAGGACTGGCAGCCAGGCTACGAGAACGTTCCAGCCAGATCTTGCCGGCCACCTATGAGCTTCGCCTGCGTGAAGAGCTCATGATTATCTGTTCGATGGGATTCGCGGGCTATTTCCTCATCGTATGGGACATCATCAAGTTTGCCCGTTCGCGCCACATCCCAGTTGGACCGGGCCGAGGCTCCGCCGCTGGAAGTCTTGTCGCCTATGCGCTGCGCATCACCGACCTCGACCCCCTCGTCTACACGCTCTTGTTCGAACGCTTCCTAAATCCTGAGCGCATATCTCTCCCCGATATCGACATGGACTTCTGCATGGAACGTCGAGGCGAAGTGATCAACTACGTTGTCGACAAATACGGCAAGGACCATGTGGCCCAAATCATTACGTTCGGGACGCTCGGGGCGAAAGCCGCGATCCGGGACGTGGGCCGTGTCCTGGAAATTCCCTATGCCGAAGTCGATCGGGTGGCCAAGCTCGTACCGAATCAGCTCAACATGACGCTCCAACAGGCACTCGATCAAGAACCGAAACTGCGCGATCTCGTCGAGACCGATACGCGGGTCAAAGAACTGATGGGCATCGCCCGTTCTCTCGAAGGACTGGCCCGGCACGCCTCGACTCATGCCGCCGGGGTAGTGATTTCGGAAGGGCCGCTCACGGACCACGTACCACTCTATAAGGGCGCCAGTGACGAAATCGTCACCCAATATTCAATGGGTGACGTCGAAAAGATCGGGCTCGTCAAATTCGATTTCCTGGGCCTCAAAACCCTCACGATGATCAAACGCGCGGAGACACTGATCAATGAGCGGCGTCCCGACGGGCCACCATTGATCATGGAACAGATGCCGTTCGATGACCCGAAGACCTTTGCCCTCCTCTCTTCAGGAAAGACGATCGGCCTCTTCCAATTGGAAAGCTCCGGGATGCGCGACCTCCTGACCGGTCTGAAACCTGACCGCTTCGAAGACATCATCGCCATCATCGCGCTCTATCGCCCCGGCCCGATGGATCTGATTCCCGACTTCATCAAGCGAAAACAGGGCAAGATTCCAATCGTCTACGAGGTGCCTGAGCTCGAGCCGATCCTGAAGGACACCTACGGGGTCATCGTCTATCAGGAACAGGTGATGGCGATTGCCAACAAGGTGTCGGGCTTCTCGCTCGGCCAAGCCGATATTCTCCGGCGCGCCATGGGAAAAAAGAAGCCGGAGGAGATGGAAAAGTTACGCGCGCAGTTCCTGACAGGCGCCAAGGAGAACAAGATCCCTGACAAGAAAGCGGACAAGCTCTACGAACTCATCCAGAAGTTTGCAGGCTACGGATTCAACAAGTCGCACGCCGCCGCCTATGCCGTCGTCTGCTACCAGACCGGCTATTTAAAAACGCACTACCCGACCGAGTTCATGGCCGCTCTCATGACGACCGACATGGGCAATGCCGACAAAATCGTCGGCTACTTCACAGAATGCCGCGACCTCAACATCAAGGTGTTACCCCCCGACGTCAATGAAAGCCATAAGAACTTTACCGTGGTGGATCGCGCGATCCGATTCGGCTTGGCGGGCATCAAGAACGTCGGCGAAGGGGCCGTCGAATCGATCATTGACATTCGGAATGACGCCGGCCCGTTCAAGTCCTTCTTTGAGTTCTGCCGCCGCGTTGATCTCCACAAAGTAAACAAGCGCATGCTCGAAGGGCTGATCAAGACCGGCGCATTCGATTCAACCGGCGCAAAACGTTCTCAACTGTCGGCAGTCCTGGATCAAGCCATCGAAAACGGTGCGGCCGCGCAGCGCGAACGGGATCTCGGGCAGACCAATATTTTCGGCAATGACTTGAACGGGCAAGACTCTGAGGAACACCCGGCCATGCCGCCGCTGCCCGACATTCCTGAATGGGACCAAGGCGAGCGATTGAAGCATGAACGGGAACTGACCGGCTTTTATATTTCCTCCCATCCGCTGGCGCGCTATGAAGCGACGATACACGCGCTGGCCACCGCTTCGACCATCAGCCTGCCGGAATTGTCGGACGGTCGGGAGGTGAAACTCTGTGGAATCATCACGACCGTCAAGAGCATGTTGACCAAGAAGGGAGACCGGATGGCCTATCTCTCTCTGGAAGATCTCCACGGCGTGGTCGAAATCATCGTCTTTCCTGATCTCTACAAAAATGCCGCGGACTTACTTGTACCGGAGCGCCTTGTCCGCATTACGGGTACCGTGGACCGGGGAGACAAAGGCACGAAGATCCGAGGGAGTAAGATCGAGCCGCTCGCTGAGGTGCAAGCGCAGACGATCAAGCGGGTCCACATTCGACTGACGGATCACCCCGACGTGCCGGAACGGATACCACGCCTTCGCGAGGTGTTTCTGCGTCACCCGGGAAGCACGTCCGTCTCGCTGACTATGCGGGTAGCTTCCATGCTGGAAGCCGAGACAGCCCCACTCCCCCACTTGACCGTAACCCCAAGCGAGCGATTTGTGGCCGATGTTGAAGAAGTGCTAGGCAAAGGGGCTATTTTTCTGCTATCGTAGACCCTCATTCAGGGTACAATGCCTATAGCCCATCCCCGAGGATCAATCTTTTAAAGACGCCCCATGCGCGATTACCTCGAGTTTGAAAAGCCGATCCGCGAGATCGAAGAAAAGATTGAAAAACTCGCAGCCGCCCCTGCGGGGAAATCGACCCCCCAGGACGAGATCCGCAAACTGCGGATGAAATTGGCCCAGGTCGAACATACCCTCTATAGCAAACTGACTCCCTGGCAGCGAACGCAACTCGCCCGGCATCCTCAACGACCCAGTACGCTCGATTATATCGGGTATCTATTCAGAGACTTTCTCGAGTTCCATGGAGACCGCGCGTTTGGCGACGATCGTGCCATCGTCGGAGGCTTCGCCACCTACAATGACCGGTCGCTCATGGTTATCGGCCATCAAAAAGGGAAGACCCTCAAAGAACGGATGCAACGAAATTTTGGCATGCCGAATCCCGAAGGCTATCGAAAAGCCCTGCGTCTCATGAGGATGGCCGAGAAGTTTGGGCGTCCCATCGTCACCTTTATCGACACCCCAGGCGCCTATCCCGGAATCGGTGCAGAAGAACGCGGCCAGGCGGAAGCGATTGCCCGCAATCTTTTTGTCATGTCTCGGCTTGCAGTCCCGATTATTTCCATCGTCATCGGTGAAGGCGGCAGCGGCGGAGCTCTCGCATTAGGCGTCTCCGATCGCGTCCTCATGCTGGAGCATGGTGTCTATTCGGTCATTTCACCGGAAGGCTGTGCCGCCATCCTGTGGGACGATCCAACAAAAGTTCCGGATGCCGCCGCTGCTCTGAAAATGACGGCGAAAGATCTGGTCGACCTCCATATCGTCGATGAAGTCATCCCGGAACCGCTCGGGGGCGCGCATCGAGACCTCAATGCCATGACCGAGCGCGTGGCCAAGTCTCTCAGCAACCAACTTGCCCAGCTCAACGACCTGACCCTTCCTCAATTACTGGCTCAACGTGACCAGAAATACCGATCCATCGGAGCGGTCAATGGACTCCCCGTCGCTACTCGATAAACACCCAACGCCGTAGACGCTCAATCACTCAGACGACTCCTCTGTGTGAATTCTTCTTGACTGTGGACCACGCTGCAGCCTCGGCACCCGCGACCCGACCCATGGCAAAACAGGCGGTCAGAAGATAGCCCCCCGTCGGCGCCTCCCAATCCAACATTTCTCCTGCGCAAAAGATGCCTGGCAACGTACGGATCATCAACCGCTCATCGAGCGCTTCGAAGGGAACTCCACCAGCCGTACTAATCGCTTCATCCAACGGACGCGTTGCAACGAGTCGCAGCGGCAACGATTTGATCGCCGCAGACAAACGAGCCGGATCCGCAAAATCTTCTTTCGAAAGCATTTCGCGAAGCAATCCCGCTTTTACTCCTACGATATGCGCCTGGCGTTCAAGATGAGTGGCCATTGTGCGTTTGCCGCGTGGCCTCGATAAGTCGTGAGTCAGGCGCGGGATATCGCGATCGGGTGTCAGATCCAGGTGTAAGGTGGCCATGCCCTTCGCCAGAATTTCGTTGCGAAGAAAGGCGGATACCGTATAGATCACGCCGCCTTCCACACCGGTCTCCGTGATCACGAATTCCCCCGGATGCCAGGATTCAACACCGGCATCATTCCGTATTACGACCGCCACCGACTTGACCGGGTGCCCGGCAAACTTGGCCCGAAAATGCTCGCTCCAACCCACGTCGAATCCACAGTTCGACGGCAACAACGGTGCAATGTGAAGGCCGCGTTTAGCCAATATGGACACCCATGAAGCATCAGAACCGAGTTTCGGCCAGCTGCCTCCACCAAGGGCAAGGACCACCGCATCGGCCTGGGCAGAGCGGGTTCCCTCCGGTGTGGAAAAATAGAGAGCCCCCTGCTCATCCCAGCCGGACCACCGATGACGCATGTGGAATCTAACACCGGCCTGGCGCAACCGGCGGATCCACGCACGTAGCAACGGCGCTGCCTTGAGATCAGTGGGAAACACGCGCCCGGAAGAGCCCACAAATGTTCCGATACCGAGACCGCTGGTCCAAGCCCGAAGAGCATCAGGCCCGAACGACGAGAGCAAGAGCGCGATCTGCGCTCGTCGTTCTCCGTAACGCGAGAGAAACTTCATAGAGGGTTCCGAGTGTGTGAGATTCAAGCCGCCTTTTCCAGCCAGGAGAAACTTGCGACCGACCGATGCCATGGCGTCATAAAGATCGACCTGAGCACCTGCGGCGCGTGCCGACTCCGCAGCCATGAGTCCGGCCGGCCCCCCACCGATAATGGCAATGTTCATCTGTAGCCTTTTAATTGTGCCTGGTGAAACGAGTGAGAAAACCGAATCTCGCAGGACCCTACACACAGATATGGAGCTGGTCAAGCACGGGCTAGGCAGACACAAGAAAATCTGAGGGATTCTCTATCCAGACAGGCTATACTTCCAACGAACGATGGATGAGCAAGAACCAGCACAAGTCATTGAGCTTCGAATCAGCTACCGTTATGCCACCGCACACCCGTGGGTGGTCCAGGCCATCGGAGGATTCTTATCCGCGTATTTCATGGAGCATCCGGGGTTTCGCGTCCAGCGACACATCGAAGAACTGGAGTCCGGCACACACCTCTGGGTATGTGAGGTGCCTTCCACCATGAAATTTCCCAGGCTCTTGAAGCGGCTGAAGGAAGATATTCCCCCCTGTCACGCCAAAGAGATCGTCACCGATCTGCTCGCGCGACCTCGGTACCTCATCGATTCCCCCAGTGATGAAAGTCAGCCCGTATAGCCGTCAGGATTCGTGTGCTGCCAGCGCCAGGCGTCGGAGCACATTGTACTGAGCCCGCGCTCTGCCCTCCAGCCCAGCAACTCAATCGCCCGTTGCGGGTCCGCATAGCATGAGGCAATGTCGCCAGGGCGGCGAGGCGCGATCTTGTAACGCACTGACCGCTCACTTGCATGCTCAAATGCCCGCACGATATCCAGCACACTGTAACCCGTACCCGTGCCCAAGTTTACGGTCAGGCACTCGGCCCTTTCCTGTGATTGCTCCAGAGCTTTCAGTGCTTTCACGTGACCCAGAGCCAAATCCACCACGTGGATATAATCCCGCACGCCAGTCCCATCTGAAGTGGGATAATCATGACCCCACACGTTGAGAAATGGTCGTCGCCCCACTGCCACCTGCGCGACAAAAGGTAGCAAGTTATTGGGAGTGCCCTGGGGATCTTCCCCGATTAAGCCGCTCACGTGGGCTCCTACCGGATTGAAATAACGCAGAAGGCCGATACGCCAGGACGCATCACTGCGGTGCAGATCACGCAAGATCTCCTCAACGATCAGCTTCGTCCTGCCATAGGGATTGGTGGGAAAGAGCGGGTGATCCTCCGTGATCGGCAAACGAATCGGGTCGCCATAGACCGTGGCAGAAGAGCTGAACACCAAGATCCTCACTCCGCACTCCCCCATCGCCTCCAGCAGGCGCAGAGTGCCGGCCACGTTGTTGTCATAGTAGGCCAACGGCTGTGTCATCGACTCCCCCACCGCCTTGAGACCGGCGAAGTGCATGACCGCACTGGCCCCGCTCTGGCGCAGGGCTGCAACCAGCGCTGCACGATCTCTGCAGTCACCTCGCACCAGATGCAACTTTTTCCCCGTGATTCGATCGACCCGTGCCAGTGCTTCAGGATGGCTGTTGGAGAAATTGTCAAACACCGTCACGTCACAGCCTGCGTCGAGCAGTTCCACGCAGGTATGTGAACCAATGTAGCCTGCACCGCCTGTGACAAAAATCATGGACACCGATCTCAAGACAAACCAAACAAAACACTTTTTGCACCGACGTGTTTTTTCAGCATTCTGTCAGGGCTGAGGCTTCTCCGATGCGGCAGGCATGGATTCGCCAGAGAATTTCTTGCGGAGAAGTGTTCGTCCAAGGATAGTAATCCCTAAAGCGATACCGAGCGAAACCGGAACGAACAAAGCGGAAGCCATATCCGCACTGCGGAGCCACCCGATTTCTTGGAGCCCTTTGAAGATATAGCCCATGAGCCCGCTGAGATAGTAGGCGATCACAATAACCGACAGGCCTTCGACTGTGTACTGGAGAATGGCCTGACTTTTCGTCGTCTTGTCAACGCTGGCCAAGAGCGTCAGATTCTGAGATTGGAGCATGAGATCGACGCGGGCGCGAATGATGGAGATAACTCCTTCAAAACCGCTGCGGAGAGTGTCGATTCGCTTCAGAAGCTGTTGATAGCCTTCCGCCACTCCGGTAATTCCGCTCAGGACGTAGTCCGACACCGGATGGTACGGGGGGAGTGCGCGTTCGTCGAGCGACGCCAGTGTTCGGTGCACGATCTTGTCGTAC
>DATNCR010000081.1:0-16172 GCA_035607135.1 Nitrospiraceae bacterium | reverse complement strand
GAGGACGAGTTTCGGTATCGAACCCCACTTCTCGACTGGTGGCTGCAGCTCACCGTCGGGTTCAAGAAGGGCCGTCTCGTCGTGGAGAAGGAGGCCCCGACGTTACCCAAGGTGAAGCGCTGGGTGAGTCGATCGGTGGCTCCCATGCTGGCGGTCATCTGTGCGGCAGATCCCGGTGGGCAAGCCTGGTTAGGCCACGTCATCATCGCGGGCAAGCGTCGATGGAACGGTAAGCATCGGGGACTGCTGAAGACAGAGAACCCATCGAATTCAAAGCAGGACGCCGGCGGTGACGCGGGCGCACCATTTCAGGGGGGTGAGGGGGTGTCGTAAGACTCCCCCTGCTGTGACACCATGCTCTTCACGATTAAGGAACTCTCAGCCAGACTCAATATCAAGCCGTCGACGCTCTATCTCTGGGCTGCGCAAGGCAAGATCCCCTGTCAAAAGATTCACGGGTTGATCCGATTCGATCCGGACGCCATTACCGCGTGGCTGCGTTCATTTGAACCAGGCCCCGCCACAGCAGTTCCACCATTGACTCGTCGGTCTCATCCCGAGGTAGACGAGGTGATTGAAGCCGCAAAACGCGGAGTCTATACTTCCGGCCACGGGGAAACCATAACACCGAGTCCCACTGGAAAGGAGTGAGCGAATGGGACTCGTGAAGAGAAGCAATACCTGGTGGATGTCGTTCATGTATCAGGGCCAGCAGGTCAGACGGTCTACGGGGACTGCTGATAAACGAGTGGCCGATGCGATCTTAGGCAAGGTAAAGGTCCAGATCATCGAAGGGCGATTCTTCGAGAAACCGGAAGTGCAACATCGAACCTTGACGGAACTGATGGATCGGTACACGGGTGAGCATGCCGCAAGGCGGGCCAATCATCGGCGGGAACTGACTAGCGTGAAGAATCTGAAAGCTTCTTCGGAAATCCGACGCTGGATCAGATCACGCCAAAACTGATAGTGGCCTACAAGAACCGACGCTATGCCGATGGGGTGAAACCGGCCACGATCAACCGGGAGCTCGCGACCTTGAAGAAAGCGTTCAATCTGGCTCGTCGAGAATGGGAATGGTGTACCGATAACCCGGTCTGCCGTGTCTCTATGGAGAAGGAAAACAATACGCGGGGTCGCTGGTTGACCGTGGAGGAAGAGCAGCGGATTCTCGCTGCTGCGACTCCGTGGCTGCGGGAGCTCGTGGTCTTTGCGATTTATACCGGCATGCGCATGGGGGAGATCCTGGCCCTTACGTGGGCCGGTGTCGATCTGTTCCGTCGAACGGTCACCGTCTTTCGCTCAAAAAATGGTGAGCGGCGGACGATCCCGGTGAGCGCCACCGTTCTCGATCTCCTGAAACATAAATATGCGACGCGTCCAGGGACGGCTGACATCGTGTTCCACAGTGAAAGCCAGACGCCTCTTGATGGGAGCAACATCCGGCGAGCGCTGAACATCGCGCTCGACAGTGCGAAGATCCAAGATCTTCATTTCCACGATCTTCGCCATACGTTCGCGACCAGGATGGTTCAAGCCGGAATAGACCTGTATAAGGTGCAACGGCTCCTGGGGCATAAATCGCCGATCATGACGCAGCGCTATGCCCATCACTATCCGGAAAGTCTTCGGGAAGGGGTGGATGCCTTGGAGGCTGGACGGTCAGTTAGCACAAATTTAGCACAATCGCAGATTCGATCTCGCGAGATTTCTCTAAGCCACTGAGAAAATGGAGCCGGCGATCCGGATTGAACGGACGACCTGCGGTTTACGAAACCGCTGCTCTACCAACTGAGCTACGCCGGCGCGGGGTTAATTTAGCGCAGTTACAGAGGGGGTAGCAAGGGTATGCCGAGGCACTGTGCCCTTGAATTGTTTCCACTGCATCTCTCAGATCCGCATGGCTGACGGTAGTATTATTACTGCACACTGACCGAGTCTTGTGTCAAGGTTGGCTTCCTGCGAAAGTGTACCTGCCTATTTTTTACTTGAGGGAAGGCTTCGGGGTATCCTACAGACATGAGACGGTGGTACCTCTATCTGCTCATTGTGCCGCTTGGGTTGGGGATATACTTCATTGTCACATGGAATTCTCCAATGTACCTGTTCGACATGTGGGGCAGGGAAACTCTAGTAAAGAACACACGGAACGATGTTGGGAAAATGCCGGATGTGGAAGCGCCCCCTAAAGGTCTACTGGACCTACGGCGAGCGCAACAACTGAGACCACTCACGACAATCGAAGATGGAGCGAACATACGGGATTTGCCGAATGGAGTGTACGGTTTCTCCATGTGCAGCGTCGTATCTCTACGCGCGAAGCGTGGCGATACATTCTCGTTGGAGATTCATAAGCATGATGATGGGATCGTGTACTATGTCGGGTATGCGTCTGACGAGCAGATAGGAAAATATTTCGCTCTTCAAAAAAACTTTCATATACTCACGTCCCCTCACCCAATGGACAAGGCTTCATCGCTGTTTGAAATCCCCGTAGATTTTGTCTCGAAATGCGAGGAGCGTCCCTTGAGAGATGGCTTTCTTTTTGATCTTTTTGTGACATCCATCCCCGAGTTGCAAACGTAGGCTGTCGTCATTTGAACTGAGCCACGGGCTGCAGCCTGGCCAAAGATCCCGTGCCCGGCCCAGGGAGACAGAGGGGCTCCTGCTCGGTGCCATATTGCTCCTGGGAGACCTTGAGCACCTGCCACCTTGTATAGGTGCAAAGTTCCCCAGCAAGGATAGTGCCGTTCTTATCAAGGTCCGCTGCACCGCCCAGGCCTTTGAGCAATTGGTACGTAAAGAGCCCATGTCGGCCAGGACTATAACTGTGGGCCTCGCGGACTGCCCGGTTGCCGACAATCCACATGATCTTGTCTTTCCCGCTGCCTTCCTGTTCCCATAGCGGAGCGATCATGCCTGCTCCCTCCTGACCCGGTACCTGTTCAAACGAGAGATCGAGCATCACGATGGCCTGTTGAATCGGCAATGATGCCAAGGATTCCTGCAGCCGACGAAGCGAGTACCGTCGTTCTCCTGACATGGCCGTACTGTCAAACAATATCACCGAGACGGCACCGGTGGTGGCCTCCATCACACCTCGGCCCGTGATCGACACATAGACCACTGTGGTGGGATCTACTTGCATGGGCAGCCACCCTTCCAACACCTCGATCACATCGTCCTTGAGAGCACGGGTATCAGTGAGAGTCTGCACGCGTTCGGAAGGGATCCCTGCGATCGACTTCAGGTACGTGGCCATGACCGTTGCATCTCGTGCCGCATACTTAATCTGGGCAATACCGTTCTCCCGAAACCGCCCCACACCGATGACGATGCCTATGGCTTTCGGCTGTTTAAGCAGACTGGTTCTCTTCGGCAATTGATCGACATCGATGGACAGCGCCACCACCTCCGTCGCCGAAGACTCCGGCTTCATGGCCACAAGAAATTTCTTGGAAGACGGTAGCTGCACCAAGGGGGATCCGGCATGCAACATCAGTGTCAACTCTGCCTGCACATCGTTGTGAATTCTGCCAACTTTCCCCTCCAACGTCATGCGTTTCACTTCGCCAGACTGCAGATCGCCGACAGATACCCTGCCGGGGATCCGTTCGATCAAGACCGGCGTGGTGGTCACCGACAACTCGACAGCCCGTGCGATACCAGGTCCTTCATTTTTGACTTCGATTTCGATGGCGACAGTCTCACCGGCATGGAGCACCTGATTGCGATTCTGGTTATGGACGATCGCCCGGAATATCACAGAGGCAGACTCACCCCCCGAAACCTGCGCAGAAAGGGCTGCCGCCGACTGCGGTGCCATGGCCGGGTTCTCGGATGCGGCGGTCTTGGGACCACCCTTGACTGCTTGAGCAGCTTCAGTGATCTTGGTGGATGTTCCGAGGTACGCAGCCATACCATCTGTCACATAACCTATGGCCTCCTTGGCAATGGTATCAAGCCCCTTCACCTCACACGAGGCCTTGGTCAAATCGACCTCTCCACGACCGATGCTTTGCATCTTCTTGCTGTAGAGCACGGTCCCATCGGCAGCCGTATAAGCAAAGTCCAATCCTAGGGTGACCATGGCTGGGTGGCTCTTGTCAGCCTTCCGAGCGAGCGCAAGATCGACAGAGGCCGGGCCCAACGCCACATCGACATAGCCATCCGGTACCGACGAGGGTCCGGCCTCATTCGTCAGGACCTTCTGAAAGACACGGCCCGCCTTTCGCTTGAGCATATCCTGTAGTGGAGCACCGATTGGCAAGGTTTGCGTCTGGCCGCAGGCGTCCTGATAGGGCAGCTGCGCCCCGGCGATGCTCGGGCCGGATCGAAGTTGGACGGTCAGGGGGAGGGCATACCCACTCATCGCCGCCTCTCGGCTCGCGAAGGGCGAACAGCCCGTCAATGTTGCAGCGCACAACCCCGTGACAACCACTGAGGCCGCACGAAACAGGAGGGACGGACGCGCTGAATCAATGACCTGCACAAGCATTCTTATACAGAAAAGCAACCAACCTGCACAACTCGACGACGAGCCCGGTCTATCTAGTCTATCTAGTCTATTTGGTCTATTTGGTCTATCTGGTGTGAGTCAAACAAACTCGATAGACCAAACTAACCAGACAAACCAGATAGACGAGACAGACAGAATCGACCAAGAGTCTCGTCGTTGACAGCCTCACACCCCTCGGCTAAGTTCACCCACATGACCGAATCTTCTTCGCCGGAACAAGAGTCGCCATTGTCGCCTCGGCTCTCCTGGTCGGCCATCAGCCGACTCATTCGTCTCCAGAACCAGACCGGGACCTGGCTGCTCATGCTGCCGACTCTCTGGTCCTTGGTCTTGGCGGCTCATGGCATGCCTTCTCTTCACTTGGTCGCCATCTTCGTCATCGGATCATTTGTGATGCGCAGCGCAGGGGTCGTATTGAATGATCTCGCGGACCGATCCTTCGATCGTCATGTGACACGCACGCGAGTTCGTCCGCTCGCATCAGGTGAACTCAGCCCCACCCATGCCTTCCTCGTCCTCGGTTGCTTCCTTTCACTGGCCGGAATGCTCGTGCTATTCCTTGACCCGCTCACCATACTCATCAGTCCGATCGCCATCCTGTTGGCCGGCCTCTACCCCTTTTCGAAACGAGTCATCCACATCCCACAAGCCATGTTGGGTATCGCCTTCGGCTGGGGTACTATCATGGCCTGGACCGCCTCTCGGGGAACCATTGAAGCGCCGGCCTGGTGCCTATTCGCCGCCACGGTCTGCTGGGCAATCGGATATGACACGATTTACGCGCTTCAAGATCGTGAGGACGATCGTCGGATCGGCGTGAAATCCTCGGCGTTGCTATTCGGTTCGTTGACGTGGATCGCCGTCGGGACGGTCTTCTGCGCGATGCTGCTGCTGCTGGGATTCGCAGGCTGGCTTGCCCACATCGGCTGGATATACTATGGCGCGCTCGCGGCCATTGGTCTATGGTGTCTGAGGCAAGCCCTGCAGCTCAGGCAGACCGTGCCGACTCCCACTGCCTTCCACATGTTTCGGCAACATGTGTGGGTAGGAGCCGCCATCTTCATCGGGATGGTCGCAGGGTTTCTACTCTGAGGTCAGCTCGCCGGCTTGCTGACGGGCAGAGGCTCCTCGGGTTTATTTGTCGAACCTTCTGGATTTGCAGGTGCACGTAACGTACTCAGGTACATCGTCACGGCCTTGGCATCGGCATCGCTGAGCCCGAGTGCCGGCATCCTGGTTTCCGCATTCATCGCCTGTGGGTTCTTCATCCACCGATAGACCCATGTCGGATTCAATCTGAATCCTGCACGGTCAAGCGCCGGTCCGACCTTGCCGCCCTCACCACCGATGGCGTGGCAGCCATTGCAGCCATACTTGTCTTCGTAATACCGCTTGCCGAGCTCCACCAACTTCGGAACTTGGTCCGGTTTCACGGTGAGATCCGGCCTGGCTACACTCTGGCCTTTCCCCGGTCTGGCCGTGAAATTGTTCATTGCAGCCTGTGCCGCATCGAGTTCTTTTTTCGCCTTCGCCATGGCTGCTAGTTCATTGGCATAGGCCGCATCATCGACATCGACATTTTTCTTTTCGGCCTCTTCGCTGGCTTTCTTTTCAGCCTCCTCATAGGTCTTCGTGGCCTGCTCTAACGTGGCTTGGGCCGTTTGCAGTGCCGTCGCCAACTGTTTCTTCCGCTCCTCGACATTAAACTCCAACTTCGTGCCGTGGAGACCGCGGACATACCCGACAATCGCCCATATCTCGTCTTCAGACAGGGTGTACTTAAACGTCGGCATGGTGGGCACGCCGAATTCATCGTCACCGATCTCGTCGCCCCCTTCACCCGTATCCTTCATGTCGCGGTAAATCGTATCGAAGATGTCTTTGTCTTTGAGTGTGCTCATCTCTGACTTGTTCGTGAGATCTTTGGGCTTCGGATCGGGCATCGAGGACCAATTGTATCCTTCGTTCTGGCGTCCACTCTCACCGTGACAGTGCGAGCAATAGTGGCCGTACAGCTCATGCCCTTTCTTCTGCTGCTCATTGGCACAGCCCCCGGCAACCAAGACCCCGATGCCAATCAGTGCACCCACCACTCCCGATACGTATAGGGGGGCCGCCTTCATGCTCGATTCCCTTTCTTGAGATTGCGGATCAGGACGAATTGGAATCCGAGCGCCAGGCCCACGGCGATGGCCGCATAGTAGTAGCCGGTATAATTCGGTGGCGCCTCTGCACGGAAATTCCACCAGGAGGAGACCGCCTTTTGAGAGCCCTTCTCCTTCACCGCTCCGCTGATGTCCTTCTTGCCGTCCCAGACGGCAAAGGCAATATTGATAAACCCGCCCATTTCAATCTGCGTATCTTCTTCCGGATGTCCGGTAGCCAGTGGCCGCGTAAAAACGACTTTCCAGGTGCCATTGCTATACACGCCTTTGGCCTTCACGTCTTGATGCTCTTGCACCTTAAGTGTGCCAAAGCCCTTGGCATTCATGTCGACACCTTTGGCGTCTTTGTTCCTCCAAAACCAGATATTGACGGGTCCGCCTTCCACCTGCGCCATCGGCTGGCCATGGGCAAAGTGGGCTTTTTTATCACCCACCATGAACTCAACTGCGGCTGAATCGTCCGCATCTTCCGTTGGATCGACGTACTCCAAGAGAATGGCCACATTGGTTCCATCGTGCAAGGCTCGCACGCTCAGATCTTTGACCGTGGCATCCAGAATACGATTCGGCCAATGGACTTGAGGCGACATCGGAAACCTTGCCTGGGGTGCCGTGTTCCAAATCGCTGCAGTCGGGTCATCGGCCGGCAGAGCACCCTTCACCAATGGAGCACTGACCGCATTGCTTTCCGAGGCTGCTTCGGGTGACGCGCTGGCCGGAGCTTTTTCTTCGGCAACGACGGACTGCACAATCAACAATCCCAGAACAAGTCCGACACCCGCAATGGCATTCGGAAGGATTTGGGTTAGTCCACGTTTCATACGTTTCGTCCTCTCTCTACTCACTTCTCAGCGGGTGGGGCCATCTGCCTTCCACGATGCCTACAATAGGGCACCGTTTTCTCGTGGACGTTCTACGAGCAAATATGAGCCCCTGAGCGACAAAGACGGATCTTCCGCTCTGCTATTCCCACGTCCTCGGTGATTGATGGGCTCCATCGTACTCGCCCATGATGATCTTCCAGATCCATTCGTCCGGTAGTTCCACTTCCCAGCGTGGCATCGCGGATTTCCATGGCATCCCTTCGATCGGGAGGCCGACGCCGCCTTTCTTAATGCGCCAGAAGAGATAGCTTTCCTGGAGCATGGCGATCGTCGTGGGATCGGCGAAGTTGGCCGGGGGAGGATTGAATCCCCTGGCTGCCGGCCCCTTGCCATCGAAGTTTCCACCATGGCAGGGGGAACAATATGCCGCATAGAAACCCTTCCCCTGCTGGATTGCGTCTGGTGTCTTTGCAACGGGATTCGACAAGCCTGCATATTCGCCTGGGGGGGCCGGATGAATCGTCCGGTTTTCCCCGGGAGGCTGATCGCTGACCGCCGTGCTGCTATAGGTTTGCCAGCCGACGAGCAGCGGGAACAGAATCAAGACGCCATAACGCAACGCCTGCATTCCGCCGATATTCTCTCCCGTCAGAAACCGTTCCATCGGTCCCCAGAAGGCATCTTTGGATTCTTTGCTCAGTGTGTAGAAGATCCCAATCCCCGATATCGTCAACATCATATAGAGAATAACGACACTGGACGGCAGCGGCGCCGAGCCAGGGATAATGGGCACAATAAACTTGCAGATGAGATACACGACCACAATCACAATGACCGGCGTGACCAATGAACCCTTCATACGTTCCTCCTCAGTGCGCTTGGGCCACGGCTACCGGGCCGGACTCGGATGCCTTCTGCACCGGAGCGGCGGGGGCCGGTTCTGGCGTTGCCAGCTCAGATACCGCGATGGAAATTGGCTCCCCACTCATCTGCTGCAAGAAGGCAATGACCGCGAGAATCTCATTCCTGGACAGCCCGATGGGATTCTTATTGATGTACGGCATCGTGGCCGGATACTCCTTCGCCATCCCTTCAACGCGATAATCCCGATAGATATAGGCCTGCGGCTGGGTCAAGCTTTCATACAGAAACTCGCGGCTCAGCTTGGCTCCGATTCCCTTCAAGTCCGGGCAACGGGCCGATTCACTGGGACCAATGGTGTGACATAAGGCACACTGACCCTTACTAAAAAAGACTTTTTGTCCAATGGTCGCCAGGTCGGTCGGCGTTTTGACTGTGGCAATGTCGAACTTCTCTTCAACGGGGGGCAAGGACGCCATTTGCGGAATCGACAATGATACGAGGGTGAAGAGACCCAGGACAATCGAGACAAATCCCACGACTCGAATGAACGTGCCGCGAATGAAGAGGAGGGCCAGAATTCCCACCCCCACCACGCTGAGACCGATCAACTGTAATCTGACAACTTCGCTCATATATCCCCTTCGGGTAGTTAGAAGTGCCTGGTCCTGAGGGCTGCGTTACCGTCCAAATTCACCATTCAAAACTTGCGCGTATTCGGTTTATCCAGCGCATTCGACGCGCCCGCCATCGCCGGCAGGCCGTGCGGCAGCTCTGCCTTGCTTGCCGAGACACTCGGCGCTTTCGCCTTATCGCCCATGGTGGCCACCCAGAAGATGAACGCGACAATCATACAGAATAAGAATGTGCACAAGGCCATGATTCCAGATGCATAGCCGAGCGCCGGTGAAAACGCATATTGCGACGTGTCGCGAAGCACACCGTAGACATGCCAATGGACGCGTGAGGACGATCGTGCATAGCCCATCAGCGTCATCAGGAGGATGATCATGATCGCGTTGAGCACGAGGGAATAGCCGGCACGAGGAGGCATCACCCCCCAGACCATTTCCGTCGTGGTCTTGGCGCTCTTCAGCAACACGCTCGTCAACGGAGTGATCGTCAACAAGACACCGAGCACGACCAACACCTGCGATGTCGAAAAATAATTGATGCGGATGATCGCAGGAACGAAATATCCCCACACGCCGAGGACGATCACGGCGATCGAAGAGAGGGCAAGAACGAGACCCATGAAGGCTTTTGCAACCTTCGCCCAGCCCACCGTTTCCTGCTTGCCGGCCCGCCAATACATGATGAAGCTCATGAACGTGACGAGGATCATGAGATTCGCGACGGTCATTTTGGCCGACATCACGCCGAAGACACCAAGAAGTGGATGGTGGCTTCCCCCCATCTTTCTCGCTTCTTCCATGCTGGCCACAAGTGAGTGGGGAGTCATCCAGATGCCCAGACACACCAATAGAGCGACTAACATCGCCAACATCAGCTTCTTATATTTCACATCGGAGCCGGGGATGCGGTAGGTCATCCCGATCCAGAAATAATAGTTCGATCCGAGAAAGAGCACGCCGATGAGCATGGCCTGCAAAATGAACAGCCATGACAGAAAGCCCCCCATGAGCGTGATACCCATCTGCTGGTTGTATTGATAGATTTCACGCATGAGCCAGTAGCCGGCAAAGGGGAGCGACAACAGACCAAAGACACCGATGAAGTTCCCGACATAGCCCATCCAGTCATAGTGGCTGCGTTCTTCCGGGGTCTTGGCAGACAAATAGCGGATCCCGGCATAGGCGCCGCAGATGTACCCGCCGAGCACCACGTTGGCAATGAGGCGGTGAATATTCACGGGCCACCAGGTCGGATTCCATGTCGCGGCCCAGGCTCGCGCAATATCCGACCCCTCGGCGAGCACCACGGGACTGGCTTGGAACGTCGCCCAGGAGTTCGGGATGATCATGATGAAGAACGCAAAAAAGTTGAGCATGAAGCCGAGGAAAATATGAAAGGTCTTCTTGCCGCCATCTTGCAGCGTATCCCAGCCATACCAGTAGAGATACAGCGTCACGGTCTCGAGCAGGAACAGGATGCAATAGACGATAAACGAGGGGAAGAAAATGTCGCTCAAGTAGTTCATCAATTTGGGATAGAACCCGATCAGGAGAAACAGCAGAATACCGCCAAAAAGTGCCGTCGTGGAATAGGCGGAAGTCAGGAGCTTGGTGAACTCCTTGGCGAGTTTGTCGTAGCGCTTTTCGCCGCCCTTCCAGCCGACGATTTCGCACACCCAGGCGAACAGCGGCACTCCCAGCACAAACCCCGCCAGCAGCAAATGGAGCTGCGCGACAACCCAAATCACGTTACGGGCGCCGACGTAGGGAACGTCGCGATATTCGGTCGGAGCCGGCGGAGTGGCATCTGCGCCAAAGGCCAGCACGGGAAGGCTGAGGAAGGCCGCAGCGATCGCGAGCATCGAGAGCGTCCCTCCATGATCCCTGCCGGTCTGGAGAAGCCGCTGAATCCATCCACCCTGATGTTGCATTGCCCTCACCTCATCATCTCCCACGTTATGGTGCCATGACGGCAGCCGGAACCGGCTCTGTTGCGTCCGGCTCTTTCACTGCTTCGTGATCTGTCCCGCCTTTTTTCTTACTCTTTTCTTTCTCGAGTTGGGCGGCCGCCTGCTGTTCTATCAAAAACTCAACCCGCGCCGCAAGCTGAGAAATCATCTTTTCGTCTTTATTCAGCGTCTCAAGTGGTTTGAATTCTGGTACCGCCCTCACTTCCGCCTTCTTGCAACATTCGTGCGGATGTGGTGTGAGCACCGGAAGGGAAGACCAGAATAGGAGCGATAATACGACGGCCACACCGGATAATGCTGTCAGCACCAATCCTGGATCTGCCGGCACCCGCATCAAATCCCAGCGGGTAATCAGCCCTTCATAATTCTCTGCGGCATGCGGTGCTGCCTGTATCGTGCCACGGAGCATCCGTCCCACAAGCGAGAGACCAATGACGAATAAGCACGAAAGCACCACTGTCGCCACAGTGCCCCAGAGAGTCAGTTCAATGCTGATTCGCTCCGCAATTGGAGTTCCCTCCAGGAAACCATCTTCAAATATCGAATGAGCGGCAGAGATCGAGACATGCGTGGTCGCACGTTCAGCCACCCAGAGGAGCGGCAGAAAGATGGCGCCGACGAATGCACACTTCCACCAGAGAATTAGCCCCAATCGAGCCGGCGGTTCGCGCCGACACCGTTCCAGAAAAAATGTCCGCCCCGTGAGCCCGAGCGCCCAGATGTCGATCGGAATGGCCAGCATGAACAGCAGGCCTATGCCCGCGCCTTCACCGATGTGTGAGCCCAATCCCATAGTGATCGTTGGCAGCGCGAACACCGTGACCGGACTCGCCAGGAGCATCAAAAACGCGAGCGCGATTCTGGATTCAAAATCCACGATTCCGAACGCCAGAAAGACCACGGCGAGGGCAAGCTTGAATGGCAAGCCGGTCCAGCAGGCGGGCCAGAGAATACCGAACCCAAGCTTTGTGGGGGACATGTGATCGTTCATCCAGATACCCGGCAGTGCCTGTCGAACGATGCACGATGAACAATCGCGAGCGCGTATGACTTCAGTCTTCTGCGCTGACCGCTCAGCATGGATTCACCTAATCCAAAAAATCTCGATTAATAATGGCAGACACCGTGAACAGGAGGATCGAAACCGTGAGCACCACCCATCCGATAAGGGCAAGCGGTCGCTTGAAAATATTCCGCTCGGGGTTGCGGTCGAAAAAAGGCAAGAGCAGCAACATGACCCCAAGGAGGCCTGGTAATAACATCGACGCGAGAAACTGTCCGAACTCACCGGAAAACATCCGGAGACGCAGATGCTGGAAGATAAACAAGAAGTACCATTCTGGTTCCGGATGATAGTCACCAGGGTCAGGCGTCGCCTCGTCCAACAGGACGACCGGCTCCCAGAAGGCCAGCGCACTGATGCAGGCAAAGACCACCGCCATCCCAACCATGTCCTTCCAAATCTGCCGTGGGAAAAAATAGTCGGTCTTCGCCTTCAGCTCTACTGGCGTACCCCGAAAAGGACCAGCCGGTCCTGCGCATCGAAAGAGAAAGAGATGCAACCCTGCCAACCCAATGAGGGCTGCCGGAAGTACCATGACGTGGATGACAAAGAACCGGCTCAAGGTCATCTGGCCTGGGATTGGACCTCCTTTCAGGAAGCGGGCCAGGAAGTCGCCGATCACCGGAATTTTATCCATGATCTCGACGCCGACGGTCGTGGCCCAAAAGGCCCGCTGGTCCCATGGAAGTAAATAGCCTGTGAAGCCGAATCCCATGACGAGGGCGAAGAGTGCCAATCCAACCATCCAGATGAGCTCCCGCGGCTTTTTATAGGCGCCCCAGAGAAAGACTTGCGACATATGCGCAAAGACACAGACGACCATAGCCGAGGAGCCCCAGAAATGGTAACTCAGCAGAAACCAGCCGTAGTCGACGTCATGAATGATGTACTGGGTGCTCGCATAGGCATGGTCGGCGGTGGGCACGTAGTAGAACATCAGCAGCACGCCCGTCACTGTCTGCATGCCGAAGATAAACAACAGAATCGACCCGAACACATAGGCCCAGCGGGAGCCGCCCGGGACCGACTCATTGAGCATCTTGGCGGTCAACTGCTTCAGCCCCACCCGCTCATCGATAAAGGCAAAGACCTTTTCTACGACCGTAGGCTGGGGGCCGGCAGAAGGAGTGTCGTGCATTTAGACAATCCGCGTTTGGGACTTCGTCCCTGCTTTGAATTCCATATCGATAATTTGCACTTCGCCACTCGCGGACACCTGAATCGGCATCAAGTCGAGAGGGCGCGGGGCAGGGCCATCCAGCACCTTGCCGGATGCATCATAGATGCTCAAGTG
Organism: Nitrospiraceae bacterium; assembly: GCA_035607135.1. GTDB lineage: Bacteria > Nitrospirota > Nitrospiria > Nitrospirales > Nitrospiraceae > Palsa-1315. Next base: position 2,841 of record DATNCR010000081.1, on the reverse strand, counting down.
GCAGGGACAGAGGAAGACCGGTCCAAGTATCTTGTGATTCCGCCATTTAAATGCGCAACCCAGGTGGGGACATTTGCCAGAAAATGCCAGGTAGGGGATATCCTTCTTATTCGTCCAAATGGGTTTCCCCAAGGGATCCCGGAATTCCATATCCTTCCCTTGATACACCTTTTCCAGCACTGCGGGAGTCGCCTTGACGACCCATGCGTTTTTCTCGATTTCCGTTTCAGGCATATAGGCCTCTTTGATCGAGCGCTTGTACTGGAATTGGACCCCGACATCATTGGCCTTCACCTTTGCGACATTGCCGATCTTCAGCCATCTGTTATCCATCGGCGCATACATCGGCTTCATCAAGTACTTCAGCACCGGGAAGACCAGTGGCAATCCGATAAATAACCCTGTCACGTAGGTCAAGTTCGCAAAGAACGTCCGTCGCTTGACATTCCGTTCCAACTCAGGGAACGGCACCAGAACTTCCCCGGGCGTCACATGCACATGTTTCTCAAGGCCCGGGATCTCCACTTCATGCAACGTGACATAGTCCTCGCGTTTAAACGGCGGCAAGGCCATCACTTCGGACGAGGACGACCGCAGCTGCACCAGATTGTCCGTCACAGTTTGCACGGCGCCTATCGGTACTTGTCGTTCGCCCGCGCCGTTCATTGACACGACGAGAGCGCTGACCTCAAAGGACAGGGGGTCCATGATGACCTTGGCCACTTCGCCAACTTCCCGATCCGCACAGCGGACTTTCGATTTCAGTTGAGGCTGCATCCTATTTCTTCTTAATAGGCCTTGGCGTCTTCACCGACGTATTTTTGAATGTACCCAGCCAGGAGGCGAGCGCCATGATGTCGGATGGCTCCATGAGATCCTTGAACTTGCCGGGCATCATGCCCTTCTCCCACTCTTTCTCAAACCCCTCAGCCATGAAACTCTTGGGATCGGTAATTTTTTCCTTGATCTCGTCGACCGTGAGTAGCGTCCCGATGTTGTCCAACTCAGGGCCGCGCTTCTTTCCACCCTCACCCTTCAGTTTATGACAGTTGTAGCATTCCATCAGCTGCCACTGTTCTTCTCCGACCTTCATCACGTCTACTTCGGGTGAACCTTTGATAGGTGGCGGTTCTGGACCTTTGACCGGCTTCTCCACCATCACCTGACCTCCGCTCAGCATCTTGAGCCGCTCCTCTAACGCTTTCACCTGCTCATCAAGCGCCTTGGCACGCGCAATCAATTCCTCGGTTTTCCCCTTTTCAGATGCTTCGATTTGGGGCTTCAAAATCTTTGCGATCTTCCCTTTTTCATCTTCAGGATCAAATTGTGGGAAAAACGACGCGCCGGCGATACAGACTGTGCACAATAAGAGGATATAGAATGCCACGAGGGCGAATACGGACTTCCTCCCGCTCATTGTCGTGAGCGGCGGGGCGTCCAGCAACATGAACACGACAGCCCCCAGCATCGCGAAGCCGAAGTACAGCATCTGGAACACAAAGGGGAACTCGAGGGCGCTCGAAATGCCGACAAGCGCGCCGCCGACCACAAGACCGACCACTAGCTTCTTAATCACATTCCCCATGCAGATTCTCGTTCTGTCAGCAGACGTGCTGCTTCCAATTCTTATTTGGCCCTGACGGGAACAGGATTGCTTTCGGGTTCGCGTACCTTCGAACTGGATGTCCGAAGAGCGACGAACACCGCCAGACTTACCACGGTAAAAAAGACACCGGTAATCACCGTAATCCACCAGGCAGAATACGACAACGTCGGCGTGAAGGACTCCGCGGTGAAGTCGGGCATCAAACCGTAGGTGTGATAGTACTTCTTCGCCAGGGAACGGACAGCACCCATCAATCCCATTGTCCAGATTGAAATGAAAGCCAGAAAAATCAGTACAAACTGGGAGGTGAAATCGATTTTTCCCCAGAGAATCGTGCCTTGCTTGATGGCCCGGTTATACACGAAATAGTTGACGACCGTGGCAAACACCAGCGAGAACATCGCAGAGACTTTTGCCGGCATCGACGCCAGGATGTCCCAATCAGACGGCAGTTCCAACCCTGCCGCCATATTGGCGCCAGTGGCCACGAATCCGCGGGGAGTGAGCCAGATCGCATCGCTCACTATGATCACTAAAAAACCGATTTTAATGACAGTCCTCGCTGAGACCGTCATTGGAATGAATCGACCGAAAAGAAACGGTGCCAGAATCAACGGCACGAGGAACGCCAACGACATCGGGTCGGGAATCCAATAGATATTCATCACCGCGACCATGACAAAGGGTAACGCCACCATCACGATGGGAGCCAGGATTGTCATCCTGACCTTTTCGGCTCCCTCGATACGTTTCAAACTGAGCCAGCCATAATAGTTCATGGCCAGGAACAGAAGGCCGATCATCGCGCCCTGCATTTCGAAAAACATCGAGAGCTGGTCTGCCATCATGTACGGACAGAACGAAAAATCGTAATCGCACATCTCATACGCCAGCAGTAATCCCGTGAAGGGCTGGAACAGCGTTGCACCCACGGCAATTAGACTTCCGACAAAACCCATCCAATCGTAATAGGCCCTCTCCTCTTGCGTTTTCGCCCCCATATACATATACGCAGCGATCAGACCCGTCACAAATCCTCCAAATGCCACGTTACCGTCAATCCGGTGGAGGTTCAGCGGTATCCAACTTTGGTTGGCAATCTTATCCCATAAACTCGCGGCTGCGAGGAGATCTTGCACCGGGATGCCCTCAGCCTTCACCGGAGTATTCATGAAGGACGTCGGACCGTTAATCACAAACATCGTGATCATACAGATGAGATTCAAGAGCACACC
>DATNCR010000067.1:0-8809 GCA_035607135.1 Nitrospiraceae bacterium | reverse complement strand
CTGATCTCACTCCTCATCGTCATGGCGTACTCGGTCTCGTGGGTCTTCCTAGACTTTGATCTTGATGTGTTCGCCTTTGAGCCACTTGATCATGAACTCGTTCTCCTGGCCCGGCGTGAACCCGGTCCGCACCGGCTCCCAAGGGCCGCGGGCCCCGATGCCGCCGTCTTCGGCCTTCGTGATCCGGATCAAGCATTCCTTCGGCACTGTGTTGATTCCATGATTGTCGACTTGATAGCCCCACTTAAACTTCCAGGCGACGGCATGTTTGCCCGGCAACGAGTCGGTCTGGTGCATCGGCATCAGCCAGTTCCGGGTAAAGGACTGCTGGCACCCGTATCGGAAGTTCGATTGATAGCCGGTATCGATGGCAATGGCGCGACCGTCGGGCCGCGTTTCATGGCCCTTGACCGACTTCGGCGTCGCCACGTATGGGGCGTGTTTCGCCATCGTGACATGGTACGGATAAGAGGGGTTATACTTCGCCCGGATCATCAGGCGCGCGACCTTATAGTACGGATCCGACGGCTTCCAGCCCCGATAGGGGCGGTCCACCGGGTTGCCGTCCACATACACGTAGTCGCCGTCGTTGATCCCGCGGTCCTTCGCCGCCTGCGGGTTAATGTGCAACTGATGCTCGCCCACCCCCGGCGTCCGTTTGTCCATCCGATACGGATCCCCGAAGTTCGACTCGTAAATCTGCACCCAGTCGTTCACCGACCATTGGCTATGCACCCGATGCCGGGTCTTCGGCGTCACGCAGTAGAACTGATACCCCTTCTCCCACAACGGGTTTGAATGCCGCTTGATGTCCTGCCACGGCAGCTTGATGTTCCGCACTGTCTTGTCGTCATGGTGCTGCGCCGTGATCGGAATCCCGTAGTCGTCCGGGCGCACGTACGGATTGGTGGTCATAATGGCATTCGGCAGATACGGCGTCGCCTCCGTCCCTTCCCGGTGCGAAATAAAGTTCTCCCCGTATTCGATCGCCTCCGGTTCGGTCCGGTAGGTTTCGTACCGCCCGGTCCGCGTCCACATGGGTTTCGATTCGTTGGTTTCCTCCCAGAACGCAAGCCGCGGATACGTACGGGTCATCACCATCCAGCCCTTTTCCGACTTCAGCATGACGTCTCCACTATAGCCGTAGAAGGTACTCGAGGCATCGAGCATCCGTTGGACATAGACGTCCACGCGGTTCTCATAGACAAACTTGAAGTAGTCGCGCATCCGCTTGTCGCCGGTCATCTCCGACAACTTGGCCGCCACGCCACCAAACGAGTCCAAGTCGTTCCGTGTATCGTACAGCGGCCGGATCCCGCCCTTCCAGATCTGCACCCACGGATTGGAGACCGTGATCGTCATTTCCGGATAGGTGAACTCCATCCAAGTGTTACAGGCGAAGGCCAGATCACTATGGTTAATGTCCGAGGTCATCTCGACGTCCTGCGTAAAAGCCGCCTCGATGTTCGGGTCCACATTGTGGACCACATCGTAGTGGTGCTTGGCGTTGTTGACATGGTTTGTGTTCGACACCCACCGGAACTTGCTCGGACTCGGCATGTGTGTCTTGCCCGTAAACACCTTGCGCCCGTACTTCGGAGTGTTGACGATGAGGGGGGTATCCCCATGAGCCCAGTAGCCGACCTCTTCGCCATAGTAATACGTACTAGTCTTGATTTCCTTCCCGTGCGCGTTCGGATCGAGCGTGATGTTGAAGGGATCTTCTCCCGTGTGCACCGCGAGCCCCGCGCCCGACCAGGGCGTCGCCGTCCAGGTGCCGGCTTTGTAGTTGCCGGCCCAGGTACACTGCCCCGCGCCGAATTTCCCGACGTTGCCGGTCACGATCAGCACCATTGCCGCGCCACGTGAATTGGAAGTTTGGTGAAAATAATGGTTCGTCCCTTCGCCATTATGAATTGCGGCCGGCTTGATCGAGCCGGAATCCCGCGCCCACCGGACCAGGAGATCCTTCGGCGTCCGGCAGATCTGATGGCAGGTATCGAGGTCGTAATCCTGGAAGTGCACCAAGTACATCTGCCAGACCGGCATCGCGTCGATTTCACGTCCACTGAGCAGCTTCACGCGGTAGGTCCCCGTCAGCGCGGCGTCAATGCCACTATTATCATAATGCCAGCCCACCTGCTCTCGATGGAGCGGCACCGCCTGCTGCTTGGCCAGGTCCCACACCATCATGCCCCCGAGCCGCTGCACCTGCTCAGGCTTGAGCGACTGCACCCGGCCCGAGTAGCTCTTGGAGAAGTCCGGGAATTTGTACTCGGCCACCACGTCGCGCGGATCCAGAAACTGTAACGTGTCCGTGCGAACCAGGATTGGCGCATCGGTATGACCCTTCAGGAAGTCAACGTCATGCATGTTCTCATCGACAATGATTTTCAACGCCCCCAAGAAAATGGCGCCATCCGATGTCGGTCGCAACGGCATCCAGTAGTCGGCCCGATAGGCCGTGGGGTTATACTCCGGCGTGATCACCACGACCCGGGCGCCCCGCTCGATACATTCCAACTTCCAGTGCGCCTCCGGCATCTTATTCTCGACGAAATTCTTCCCCCAGCTGGTGTTCAGCTTGGAGAAGCGCATGTCGGCAAGATCGATGTCGGATCCCTGGACTCCGCACCACCACGGGTGCGAGGGATTTTGGTCCCCGTGCCAGGTATAGTTCGACAAATAGCGGCCGCCCTGTGCCTGCTCGGGGTTCACCTTGCGGATCCAGGTATCCAACAGCGCATTGACGCCCCCGTTCATTCTGGCGTTGGCCATCTTGCCGATGATCCCCAGGACCGGCATGCCTGCGCGATGCTTGAAGGTCCGGGTGCCCGCCCCCTTCATCATCTCGATCATTTCCGGCGCATATCCCTGCTCCCGTAACCGCCGAGCTCCGGCTTCGCCGCTGTAGCGCGTGGCAATGATGATCATCGCCTTGGCGGCATAGGTGAACGCCGTATCCCACGACACCCGCAGCATGTCATCCAAGTAGCGGCTATCAAATTTATACTTGCGCTTCGCCTCCGGCGTCAGCTCCGGCGAGCCCGCGTCCATCCACTCCTTCCACCCCTTGCGCATCAACGGACCCTTCAACCGATAGGGGCCGTAGACGCGGCGATGAAAGGTAAAGCCCTTCAAGCACATCCGCGGATTGTGCGCAAAGGTCCCACGGTTGCCGTAGAGGTCTTCATAAGTCTGGTGATCGTAGTTCTGTTCGACCCGCATCACCACGCCATTACGGACAAAGGCCCGGACCCGGCAGGCGTGCGTGTCGTTGGGAGAACAGACAAATGTAAACGACGAATCGTAGCGATACTGGTCGTGATAGACCCGCTCCCAGGACCGGTCCGGATAGTCGCCCAACGGATTGCCGACTTCGATCACCGGCTGCAACGCTGTCAACGCCAAGACCCGGTCTGCCACCGCGACCGCGGCGACCGTCCCGACCGTGACTTTTAAAAACTGCCTCCGTGACAAAAACATGGGTCCCACCTCCTCACAGTTGAGGGCTTTACGCAAGCCCACGCGACGTCTCTCCCCCTAACATCAAAAACATTGCCCCCCGCTTACTTCTTAAGAGTCCTGCCGTAATTTCATGAGTATGCAGACCATCACCCCATTTTTACGCACTGGTTATAGCAAGAGAGTTGCCAAATTGAGAGGCAGGTGACATCAACAGGGTCATATTCGTTAACACATTGAAATAAAACGTAAACTACTGGAATTTTTAAAGGATGTTAAGGAAGGAAAAACAGAAGTTGTTTCAAGAATCGAATATGATGATATGCGTCATATGACAAATAGGATATTTCATCAAATATATTAATCTGTTACATCCGCATATCTGGGTATTCGTCAATGTGAATATGACAAATGATCTTGCACAATAACCCCGGAACCATTTCACAGGATTGTTATGCTACGAAAACGACACGTGATTGTGGGAGTGAACAGTGAATGAAGTCAGTGAAGGAATAGGGGCTGTTACGAATGGGAGACAGAAGCTACTGATTCTCGACACCGTCGCTTCCCAGAAATCGTTTCATGAGCAGCGAGAAATGTTGCCGTGGAATCCCGCTCTCTTCAGCAGCCTTGGTGATGACACCACCATGTTGCGCGAGTTTGACACGCAGATAGGACTTCGTAAATTCTTCAAGTGCTCGCTCTTTCGCTTCCATATATGGGAGGAAGGTCAGAGTAGGGTCGACCGAGGCGAGACTCTCGGCATCATTCTCTGGGAGCATGCCTCGGACATCGCGCCCCCGGATGATGTCGCCAGTCGCGAGCATGACCATCCGTTCCACGACATTTCGGAGTTCCCGGCCATTTCCCGGCCAAGAGTAAGACACAAGGGCTCTCACCGCCTCTTCATCAAAGTGGCACTGCGCCTTGCCCATGGATTGAAACAGCCGGCTGAGCAAATGGCGCGCAATAACGGGAATATCCTCGCGACGCTCACGGAGTGGGGGGACCGGAATCGAGATGACTGCGAGCCGATAGTACAAATCCTTCCGAAAGGTCCCCTCCCGCACTCGTGCTTCGAGATTCCGGTTGGTGGCAGCGATAAAGCGCATATCCACCCGGCGAACTCTGGTTCCACCTACGGGACGCACCTCGCTTTCCTCCAATACGCGCAGGAGTTTCGCTTGGAGAGGAAGGGGAAGCTCCCCTATTTCATCAAAGAACACGCTGCCGCCGTTTGCTAACTCTATGAGCCCTGGCTTATCGGCAATGGCACCGGTAAACGCGCCCCGTACATGCCCGAACAGCTCGGACTCCATCATCCCCTCGGGAACGGTCGTACAATCGATCACTTGAAACGGCCGATCGCGCTCTGGACTCTGCTGATGAATCGCCCGTGCAATCATTCCCTTTCCCGTTCCGGTTTCACCGGTAATGAGGACCGTCGAACGGACTTGAGCCGCCTCATGAATACTCCGCATGATATGCTCAAAGGAGACGCCACTCCCCACGAAACTATTGGCTTCGAATTCCTGCCGGTCACGATGCTCATAGACCGCATGCCGGCGCAGGATTTCAGAGATGCGAATCGCCCGATGGAGTCGCATCCCCAAATCCTCTGCATTGACAGGTTTCAGCACATAGTCAAAGGCGCCTCGCCGCATGGCATCCACCGCCAGAGGGACCGCATTCGTCCATGTGAACACCAGCACCGGCAAATTTGAATCGATCCCTTGAATGCGGCTGACGAGATCCAACCCATCCATCCCAGGCAACACCATATCAGTCAGCACAAGATCGACGGACCGTTCCCCGAGTAATTGCAAGGCCCCTTCCGCCGACGCACGAACCTCCATCTCGAAATCTCCCCCAAGCGGTTTCAAATCCGCCGCTTCAAGAGCGTGGAGCATCAACTCAACATCCGTTGCGTTGTCCTCAACGATCAGAATCGTAAACGGTGCTCTAGATTTGGTTCTGGTCGATCGCATGTCGGACACTCCGCCATGTGTTATCATCTCTCCATCCTCATAGAACCCCTCGCGGGACGACATCAACCACGCCGGGAAGTCTCGACTCCTGCATCCGGACATTCGAGGTCCCCTCATGCTCCTCAAAACTCGGGACCGTGAATAGTACCGTGCAGCCCGGCCCCTCGGTTCCGTCGATCCACACCTTACCGCCATACAGTTCCACGATTCGCTGGATGATGGTCAGGCCGATCCCGCTGCCGGCTGCCTCAGAGATTAACAAGCGGACAAACGGCTGAAACACTCGATTGCGTTGGGTCAAAGGGATCCCGATCCCCCTATCTTCCACAGAAAATACCACCAGAGGGCCCTCTACACGCCCGCTGATCCTCACCACGGGTGACTCTCCAGCCCTTGTGAACTTCAGTGCGTTCGAGACGAGGTTGTCGAAGATTTGTCGGAGATAGGCACCATGACAGGCGACGAGCGGCAACCCCGGCTCAATGTGCACCACAGCACGGAGCCGCTCGATCTCACCAGCTTTGGCTTTCAACATCTCATCAATAATCGCAGTCGGATCGACAGCCGTAATGGCACCCTGATCAGCCCCGACGCGAGCCACCGTCAAGATCCCTTCGACTCGTTGAACAAGATCCCTGCCATTCTCTTCGATAAGAGAGAGCCACCGGTTCGTCCGGGCATCAAATTGACGACCGTTCTCCTGGACAAGTAACCGTGCGAGTTCTCCCATCCGAGCCCCCGGCCCCTTGAGATCGTGAGCTAACGTTTCCGCAAGATGTTCGAGCTGTTGGAGGCGTGCAGCTAGCCCCCGTTGCCGCTGCGCTGCGGCTTCATACAAGCGCGCATTCGAGATAGCCAGGGCAGCCTCCTGGGCCAATCCTTCGGCCAGGCGCAGATTCCACTCCTGTGCTCCCCGGGGTCGTTCGGCCAGAAGCGACAGGACGCCGAACGGAATCCCCTGCGCCAACAGGGGAATGGCCAACATACTGTCTCCAATCAAGTTGCGCCGCAACACTTGAGGACGCTCGTCAGAACGAAACCGTTCCCCTGTGGATACTTCGCGCGTTTCAAACGCTTGAACACAGACCGGAAGTTCTTCCCATAGCATGACCGATTTCTTCAGACGATCATCCCATTCGCCGGATGCAGCTTCAACCACCCAACAACCCATTCGTTCATCACGAAGGAGCACGAGACACACATCCGTTTGCACCAATTCCACTGCCCGGTCCGTAATGCGACGGAGCACCCCGTCCAGACCGTCCGGGCCGATGGTGTTGATCTCTTGACCGATGGCGAGAAGCACTTCGATCTCTCGGATGTGCGCCTCGACGCGACGAGCCATGATGAGGTAGGCCTCCGCCAATTGACCGAGTTCATCTTTCGCGCCTCGACTCGTGGGCAACAGCTCGGCAATCTCAGCCACATCGACGTACGCACCGATCCTTGCAGTAGCGCTTTGCAGTCGCGTGATCGGATCCGTGAGAGAGCGGGCTAGGACGCGCGAAACAATCCATCCCAGCGCAACCACACCAGCCAGCGTGACCCACAGTCCGATAAACGTCCTTTGCGACAGCGCGTCCGCCTGTTCGTTCAACGAATTTCGCTGCTGCATTAGGCGATCCTCGACGGTCCGAAGGTCCCCGCGGAGGTGATCGGACAGTCGGAGCCCTTCACCAGACCGCACATACGCTAACGCCTTGTCCGCCTGTCCCTGCTGAATGTCTGCGATCAAGTCCTGCTTCGATCGCAGCAGGTCTTTCAGCTGTCGCTCGATCGAAGCGAGTTGGTTCGGAGAACCGGATAGCTTTGCCAGCGACGTTGAGGCATCCGACAGCGCCTGGTTGAGCTTCACTCCGGCTTCGACCAGCGGAGCGAGAAAGGCGGGTTGCTTGGTCAAGACATAGCCGCGAAAACCGTCTTCAATATCGACGGCGAGTCGCCCCAACAGATGGACCTGTCCATCAGCCAGCATGAGATCTTGCTTTTGTTGTTGGAGCGAAAGCAACTGTTGGACAACATACAAGTGAATGGCAATGCCCGCACTGAGCGGCACACAAAGCAACAAGAGCATCACCCATACCTTGTGCTGAATGCGGAGTTGATTCACCCACTGTAGGCTCATTGGGCGACGTCCTCTCCTTCCTTAGAACGTGTAGGAGGCTGCGGGGCCATTACTGTGGGCTTTTGAAGAAAGAAATGTCAAGATCGAGGATCCCCGTCGATAACTCCGCTGAGTACAACCTGTGAGACAGGAGTCAGACTGAAGAGGACAAGGTCTTTCACACTGATCAGCGGTAGCCGTATAGTACCGCCTACCACAGAAAACGAGAAACCCCGGTCAGGCCTGACGCCTGACCGGGGTTTCTCGTTACACTATCACGTGCACCCGTCTTAAATACGAGATAGTCACTCCAGAGCCTGTCCCCTACTGAAGCTTGAGGGTAAACCAGGTAGAGAGCGCCTTCATGCCGTTACGTTCAATGTTGTTCCCATCCCACACCGCAAAGGCGATGGGCACAGACATCCCCGCTTTAAACTGGGTATCGTTGGCATCACCGGTCTCCAATGCGCGCTTCACAACCACACGCCATGTTGGACCAGAGTATCCCCCACCTTTAACTGAACCAGACGGTTCCCACACACCGTTTCCGATGACATCCTGATGTGCCTGCGTTGTAAGCGTGCTGAAGCCATTGGCATTCAGATCCTCGACCGAGCTCACGCGCAGAGTCGGGTCGGACATGATGTTGCCTGACCAGATGCCAGGATTGAAGGGCCCAAGGCTTCGGCCGATCCGATCCGGATAGGTCACGCCCCCCGCCGGCTCTTCGAAATAGTAGTCCCAAAAAATTCCGGGATATTGATCGTCCACGTCCCAGATGCCCGCGCTATCTTTGCCGAGGTCCTTCTGCCACTCTGCGTTCCACCGCCAAATATTGGTGGTGCCGCCTGACTGACCCATGCATTGGAAGGGTGGCGCTCCAGCCGTGTTGACTGGAAACATGACCGCCGCCTGATCCCGGAAATCCTGGGGGCCAATGGTCGTATCGTTCTTGGTCTGATCAGTCCACTCTATGCGCAAACCGAGCTCTTTGCCGTTGGTCATGGCTTTCACAAACACCGACTTCACCGAAATATTCGGATGCATCGGGGTGGTGATCAGCTGTCCACTCAACGGAACAATCACCCCGGGCACACCCTCCCAAACTGGATTTGCACCATCCATCGGGATCGCCCCTTTGACCATCTTCGCCGGAATCGTCACCGGCTGGCTGACAGCCAACGGCACCTGCCCAATCGTCAGCATGACGCCCACGATCAACGCAGAGAGAAGAATGCCAAACACCACACGC
>DATNCR010000038.1:0-9306 GCA_035607135.1 Nitrospiraceae bacterium | reverse complement strand
AGGTCCTGGCTGCGGGAGCCGAAGTCTTGGTCGCCGGGTCGGCCATTTTCTCAAGTCATGACTATGCCGCAACAATTGCTGCAATACGAGCAGCCGGCCAACCCTCTTCCACGACGCCACAGCGCGTCTCCGCTCACTGATAGGCCTCTCGGGTGGATATTTCTTCCCTCATCGATAGTCTCCATCCTCTCGAAGTGAAAGTCCTATCGATCTTCGGAGCGAATCCCTCCGCAACCCTTCAGTCTGAACAGCTCGCGCAATCCACAGGGTTGGAACCTTCGCAACTGAGTATGGCCATCGAATGGTTACTCGCCAAATCGTTGCTGATGGTCGATTCCGAGACCGTAACACCCAATGTGTCACTCACAAAAATCGGCGAACTCTATTTTGAAAAGTACTCGCCGATTGAACGGGTGCTGTCGGCCGCTCGCGATGCAGCCAAAACCGGCAAGCGTCTGACCATTCAGGACATTCAATCTCGGGAAGGGCTTGAACCAACTGAGGTCAGCGGTGCGATCGGGCGGCTCAAAAAAGAGGGCGCGCTCCTCATCATTCAAGGCGGCTGTATCGAATCGACCGGTCGACCGAGCCAGACCGCGGAAGCGATGCGGGGATTGCTGCAACAGCTCCACGGGGCGCCTCGTGAACTGCGGGCATTTCCCGAAGCACAACGGCAGGTCATACAAGACCACGCGGTCAAACGCGGAAATGCACGGGAACCCTTCCGCGTTGATGATCGGGTAGCCAGAGCGCTCAAGCTTTCGATCACCGGTATCGAGGCTGCTCAGCAGCTCTCTCGACAGGGGACCGCAGAGGAGGTCTCTCAGCTGACACCCGAACTATTGAAAGACGGAAGCTGGAGGATGAAACGCTTCCGTAAGTACACCATCAGTCTTCGCGCGCCACGGATTGCGCCGGGCAAACGGCATCCCTATCGCGAGTTTCTCGACACGGTGAAGACCAAGCTCGTGAGTATGGGATTCCAGGAAATGCGGGGCTCCATCGTGGAGACCGAATTCTGGAACATGGACGCCCTCTTCATGCCGCAGTTCCATCCGGCACGCGACATCCATGACGTCTACTTTGTCAAGGAACCGACTCATGCCTCGTCGATTCCAGAACCGTTCTTGTCCCACGTCGCGCAAGCGCACCAAAATGGCGGTGAAACCGGTTCAACCGGTTGGAACTATCCTTTCGATGCGGAGCGCGCGCGTCGGCTGGTCTTGCGGAGCCAGGGGACGGCTGTCTCAGCCCATACATTGGCCGCACAACCAGCTGTGCCGGGAAAGTATTTTTCTATCGCCCGTTGCTTTCGCTACGATCAAGTCGATGCGACGCACGCGACCGATTTCTTCCAAGTCGAAGGGATCGTGCTCGGCGAAGACATTAACTTTCGCACGTTGCTCGGCCTGCTGAATCTCTTTGCCCGTGAAGTGGCACAAGCCAAGGAAGTCAAATTTCTCCCAGCCTATTTTCCGTTCACCGAACCGTCGGTCGAGCTCCACGTGCGCCATCCGAAGCTCGGATGGATGGAGCTCGGAGGAGCCGGGTTGTTCCGACCTGAGGTCACCCTTCCGCTGGGCGTGACCGTTCCAGTGATTGCCTGGGGTTTGGGACTCGATCGCATGGCGATGATAGCCCTTGGCATACACGATATTCGTGAGTTGTTCACCGATAATCTTGATCTGATTCGTTCCACTAGAGGGGCTCCCTAGGTTTCACATGCCTACGATTACTATTTTTAAGCGGGATCTCGAGGGGTTGCTCGCGGAGCCGGGCGAGGTGCACCAACCGATTACCATGGAGCAGCTCGAAGAGTCGTTGATGCTCGTGAAGGGCGAGTTGAAGGGTCAGAACCCCGACACCGGTGAGTTGCGAATTGAGTTGCAAGACAGTAATCGTCCCGATCTCTGGTGCTGCGAAGGGATCGCGCGACAGATTCGGATCAAGCGGCAGGGCTCCCTCGCGAAGTACGATTTTCTGACGGGCAAATCACAATCGCCCAAGCAATTGAACGTGGCCCCCGGTCTGGAGGAAATCAGACCCTATGTCGCAGCCTGTGCTGCGACAGGCTACCGCATGACCCAGGAGGGCCTCGCCCAGCTGATTCAGACACAAGAAAAACTCGCCGAGATGTTCGGCCGTAAACGCCGCACCGTATCGATCGGACTCTATCGGCTTGCAGCCATCGAGTTTCCTGTCACCTACGATGTGGTGAGGCCGGACGAAGTCACCTTCACGCCATTGGGCATGGATACGGTCATGACCCTGGGGGAGATGCTGCTCGTTCATCCCAAGGGTCTGGAGTTCGGCGGGATTCTCGCGGGACATGATCGTCTGCCCTACCTGCGCGATGCAAAACGTCAGGCCCTCTCCTTTCCGCCGATCATCAATAGTCGCGAAGTCGGGGAAGTACGGCCGGGAGACGACGCCCTCTTCGTCGAAGTGACTGGCACCGATCTCTCGATGGTCATCCTGACTCTCAACATTTTTGCAGCCAATCTTGCGGATCGTGGTGCTGTGATTGAGCCGATTGAAGTTCGCTATCCCTACAAGACCGCACTCGGCAAAGCCGTCATGACTCCACACGATCTCGGGAAGTCACGGAAGCTTTCCGTCAGTACGATCGAACAGGCCCTTGGGCAGGCGCTCGGCACTCACGAAGTCGCGAAGGCTCTCACGGCCTACGGCTATCAGGTGACAACCAAAGGTAAAGAAGTACGGGTCACGCTTCCGCTCTATCGGCAGGATCTGATGCACGCGATGGACGTCGTTGAAGATGTCGCGATCAGCCGCGGGTACAGTGATTTTTTACCGGTCATGCCCTCGCAGTTCACGGTCGGTGGATTGTCGCGTATTGAGGAGATCTCCGACCATATCAGGGCCCTCATGGTCGGTATGGGTTTCCAGGAAATTATTTCAAATATTCTCGCTTCGCCCAGAGATCTCCGCGATGCAATGCGGCTGGAAGGGACCGAGTGGGGGAAATTGGTCGAAGTAGACAATGTGATGTCCCAGAGCTTTTCTGCTCTTCGACAGTGGATGCTTCCGTCGTTGCTTCGCGTGGAAGCCGCATCGAACCGGGCATTTTATCCCCATCGAATGTTCGAAGCGGGTGAAGTGGCGCGTCACGATCTTTCGCAAGCTGAAGGATCGCGCACTGTGATGGTGCTCGGCGGGATGATCGCCCACGCCGATGCGCATTTCTCTGAGGCCCACTCCTGTCTGGACACGTTGTTTTACTATGTGAACCAAGCATACAGCCTGGAACCGATCCAGCATCCTTCATTTCTTGCTGGGCGAGTAGGAAGTATCGTGTCTGACGGGAAACACATCGGTGTGATTGGGGAACTGCATCCAGAAGTTCTCGAACGATGGCAGATCGGTATCCCGGCTGTGGCGTTCGAACTCGATTTGACGGAACTTACCGTACGGCCTTGAGGACTACGCCCATCGGCGCACTCCCCAAGACGTGACGTCCTCCCCAAACCAATTTGTCGAAGGGCATCTTCGGCAGGCGACTGTGATTACGCTCCGGCAGGGGCGAGTTGCTGCTTGGCAAGACCGACCAGCTGCTCAAATCCCGTGGCATCCTTAATCGCCATATCGGATAAGACCTTCCGATCCAAGAGGATATTGGCCTTCTTCAGAGCATTGATAAATCGGCCATAGGTGAGTCCATGCGCCCGAACTGCCGCGTTGATGCGCGCAATCCATAACACGCGGAAATCCCGTTTCCGGTTTTTCCGTCCGGTATAGGCGTAGGCCTGACCCTTATCGACTGATTCTGTTGCCGTGCGGAACAGCCGACTCTTCCCTCCATACTGTCCTTTGGCCAGTTTCAGCCGCTTCTTCCGCCGATGTCTTGTTTTGGGGCCACCTTTAGCGCGAGGCATGAATCAGTACTCCTTTTGGTTGAAGCGATGTGTATTGTCCGATTTAACTGTAGGGCAATAAGCGATCCAGTGCCTGAGTCTTGGTCTTATCCACGAGAACCGTGCCACTTAATCGGCGTTTCCGGTCCTGTGTCTTGCTGGTGAGGATATGGCGTCTTCCCGCCTTTCGCCTGACCAATTTTCCAGAGCCGGTACGGGAAAACCGCTTTTTGGCTCCGCTATGCGTTTTCATTTTCCTCTTTTTCATGATCGGTGATTCCTTTGGTTAATAGCATTCGGGCCGACGGTCTTACTTCGGAGCCACGATCATGATCAAGCTTCGACCTTCCATGCGTGGAGCGTACTCAATCGTGCCTATCTCTCCCAGCTCTGCGATGACTGTATTCATGAGTGTCCGGCCCATCTCCTGATTCGCCATTTCACGGCCGCGGTACGTCAGGAGCACTTTGGTCTTGTTCCCATCGGCCAGAAACCCTTTGATCTGTCGAATCTTGATCTCCAAGTCATGCTTATCTGTCCGAGGGCGCAACTTAATTTCTTTGACCTGCGTCGACTTTTGATGGCGCCGGTTCTGGTGGTCCTTTTTGCTCAGCTCGAACTTGTATTTCCCGTAGTCCATAATGCGGCACACGGGAGGCACTGACGTCGGCGCGACCTCGACCAGGTCGTAGCCACTTTCTTGGGCCTGCTTGAACGCATCTGCCGTCAGGAGAATGCCGAGCTGTTCGCTCTCTGGACCGATCACCCGGACTTCACGCACCCTGATTTCGCGATTCACTCGTAGTTTGGGGACGATATGCCACCTCTTATTGTGTTAGTAAATTTTGCTGCCCTGCCGGCTTGAGGTCTGCACGGAGTAGATCGAGCGCTCCCGCGACGGTCATGCTGCCGAGGTTCGCTCCGCTCCGGCCTCGTATCGCCAGAGTCCCACTCTGCACTTCTCGGTCACCAACCACAAACATAAACGGCACCTTCGCCTTCTCCGCTTCTCGAATTTTAAGTCCAATTTTTTCATTCCGAATGTCTGCCTCAGCACGAAATCCCGCAGCCTTGAGTTGGCTCACGACCTCGGCGACGTAGGGACGCTGGTTGTCCGTGATCGACATGACCAGCGCTTGAACCGGGGCGAGCCACGTTGGGAAGGCGCCGCCGAAATGCTCAATCAGAATGCCAAAGAACCGTTCGATCGACCCCATCAGGGCCCGATGTATCATGATCGGCTGGTGCACCTTGCCATCTTCTCCAATATAGCCTAATTCGAAACGCTCTGGGTTATTGAAATCGACTTGGATGGTCGAGCATTGCCAGGATCGCCCCAGGGCATCTTTAATTTTGATGTCGATCTTGGGTCCGTAAAAGACACCTTCCCCCGGATCGATCTGATACGCAACCCCTCGTCCCTTCAACGCCGCTTCGAGCGCGCTCGTGGCTTGGGCCCACCGTTCTTCCGACCCAACGGACTTTTCCGGCTTCGTCGAGAGGAATACTTCAAACTCGGTGAACCCGAAGGTCCCGAGAATAAAGAATGTGAAATCTAAGACCTGACTGACTTCGCTTTCAATCTGATCCGGCCGGCAAAATAGATGCGCGTCGTCCTGAGTGAATCCGCGAACCCGCAGCAAACCGTGGAGGACGCCGGTCCGTTCGTACCGGTAGACGGTTCCCAGTTCGCCATAGCGGATGGGGAGGTCTCGGTAACTGCGCAGATGCGACTTGTAGATCATGATATGAAACGGACAATTCATCGGCTTGAGCTGGTACTCGCTATTTTCAACCTTCATGGGAGCAAACATGTTGTCACGGTAGTAATCGACGTGGCCGCTGGTCTTCCAGAGATCTAACCGGGCGACGTGAGGGGAGTAGACCAGTTCATAGCCATGTTGAATATGCTGATCGCGCCAAAAGTTTTCGATCAAGAGCCGGATCGTCGCACCTTTTGGATGCCAGAGGACTAGTCCAGGGCCGATTTCATCTTGGACCGAGATCAAATCGAGTTCTTTACCGACCTTTCGGTGGTCTCGTCGCTTAATCTCTTCTAATCGCGCGAGATGCGCGTCGAGTTCTGCCTGGGTCGGAAAGGAGGTCCCATAGATCCGCTGGAGCATGGGATTGCGTTCGTCACCGCGCCAGTAAGCTCCGGCCGTATTCAAGAGCTTGAATGCCCCGACATGACCTGTTGTTGGGAGATGGGGGCCGCGGCACAGGTCGGTAAACTCTCCCTGGCTATAGACTGAGATGGTCTGACCGTCATCTAGTCCTTGAATCAACTCAACCTTGTAGGTCTCCCCGCGCTCCTGGAACAACTTCACCGCATCTTGCTTTGACAACTCCGCCCGTTTCACGAGCAGCGCGCGCTTGATGATATCCTTCGCCCGCGCTTCAATTTTTTCCAGATCTTCCGGGGTAAAGGGGCGCTCAAACGCGAAATCATAGAAGAACCCGTCTTCAAGGGCCGGGCCGATCGTCAGTTGTGCAGTGGGAAAGACCTCTTTGACGGCCTGCGCCATAATATGCGTACTGCTATGACGGTAGACCTCACGGCCTTCTGCACTGCCGAACTGCAGTGGGGTCACTTCAGCATCTTCTGTCAACGTACTCGAGAGATCTACCGTCCGGCCATTCACCTTTGCCGCAAGGATGTCGGGGCCAAGCGTCAGGCCGAGAGCAGATAGAGCAGACCCAACGGTCTGTCCGGCTGGAATATCTCGACTGCTGCCATCTTTCAGCGTAATTTTCATGACCTGCCTGAGGTTATCGAGCGCTAGAAACAACAAAGGCACCCCGCCTCCGAAAGGCAAGCGGATGCCCTCAGCCTGGTGGTAGGCGCGGACGGTCTTGAACCGTCGACCTCTACCGTGTCAAGGTAGCGCTCTCCCCCTGAGCTACGCGCCTATCGCTTTGGAGACGCATGCTAATATAGCCCTGCCCAACGTGTCAAGAAACAGCCTTTCCGACTATGAGATGACTCTGCAGACGGCTCGTCTCTCGAACGAGAATGAGTCCGCGCAGCCGAAGTTTCAAATCGGTATGGCTGTCACCCTTGGCGTAGGTTTATGGTATTTTGGGACGTGACACGGCACCCGACAGGGCCTGCAGAGCCTCATGTCCGCGAGTCTTGTGGCAAGTTGCTCGTTACACAATCTTTAACGTATCGAAATTGATACCTTTGGGAGCAGGCGGTGTCTTGAGTTTCAGGTCTTCCAGCACGTCAACCACACGATCGGCGACCACGAGATTTCGATACCATTTTCGGTTGGCAGGCACGATATACCAGGGCGCATGATCGGTGCTCGTCGCAGTCATCACATCTTCGAACGCCTTCATATACTCCTTCCATAGTTTCCGTTCTTCGAGATCCCCGTCATTGAATTTCCAACGTTTATCAGGATTGTGAATCCGTTCCTCTAGACGTTTTTTCTGTTCATCCTTCGAGATGTGTAGAAAGAACTTCACAATAGTCGTCCCATTCTCATGGAGCATCTCTTCGAATTCTTTGATCTGAGTAAACCGTTGTTTCACCACCTTGTCCGATACCAATCCATGAACGCGGGTAATCAGCACGTCTTCATAATGCGAGCGGTTGAAGATACCGATCTGCCCCTTGGACGGAGACTTTTGATGCACGCGCCACAGGAAATCATGTCCCAGTTCTTCCGACGATGGAGCTTTGAAGGCAACGACTTTGCAACCCTGTGGATTCATTCCGGACATCACGCTCTTGATCGTCCCGTCCTTACCACTGGTGTCCATCCCCTGCAACACGATCAGCACAGCGCGGCTACCGTTGGCATAGAGACGTTCCTGCAGGTCATCAAGCTTGCCGATCAACTGAGCCGTCAGAGCTTTCGCCTTTTCTTTGTCTTGATCCGTTTTCTTGTATTCACCGGTGTCGTCGGGATCACACGTATCCAAGGTGAGTGGTGAGTTGGGTTTGACGCGATACTCTTTCATGCTCGGTGCCTCCTCTGCTCCGTAGGGTTCATACTGAAGCCGGTATTCTACCCCATTCGTGCCAACTTGACAGCCGCGAGCAAGTGGCCAAGAATGCATCGAATAATTTCCGTGGAGGTACATCATGGCGGTCAATCCTGACAAGTTAGACGCATTTATGGGCAAGGCAGTCGGTGACATTGGGGCTGCGCTGAGCGCTAACATGGTCCTCCTTGGCGACAAGCTTGGTCTCTACAGGGCCATGGCAAAGGCGGGCCCTGTGACGCCCGCTGAACTTGCAAAGGCAACCAAGACAGCAGAACGCTACGTCCGTGAGTGGTTGGGCAATCAGGCGGCAGGAGGCTACGTGACGTATGACGCCGAAACTGGTCGGTACCGGCTCCCTGAAGAGCAAGCGATGGCACTCGCCGATGAAAGCAGTCCCTGTTTTCTTCCCGGTGCGTTTCAGGTCATCGCGGCCACATTCTCAGCCAATCCCAAAATCGAGCAGCGGTTCAAGACCGGCAAGGGCCTCGGGTGGGATCAGCATGATCACCGATTGTTTGAAGGCACGGAGAGGTTCTTTCGTCCGAACTATCTGGGCAACCTCGTGACGAATTGGATCCCGTCTCTCGACGGCGTGGAGGCAAAGCTCAAGAGAGGTGCGAAAGTCGCGGATGTCGGCTGCGGGTTCGGGGCCTCCACCATCATTATGGCGAAAGCCTATCCCAGATCCACCTTCATTGGCTTCGATTACCATACACCCTCGATCTTGACGGCGCGCAAACGAGCCAAGGAAACAGGCTTGAAGAACGTGACCTTCACAACAGCCAAGTCCACAGACTATCCGGGCAAGGGATATGACTTCATCGCCCACTTCGACTGTCTGCATGACATGGGGGATCCTGTCGGCGCTGCGAAACACGTGAAGAAGACACTCGCACCAGATGGGACCTGGATGATCGTGGAGCCGTTCGCACATGACCGTGTGGAAGATAATCTGAATCCGGTCGGTAGAGTCTTCTACGCTGCGTCGACGATGATCTGCGTACCAGCTTCACTGGCTTCCAATGGCCCTGCCCTCGGCGCTCAGGCAGGGGAGGCCCGGCTGAGAGACGTGGTCCTGAAAGGTGGGCTCACACGATTCCGCCGCGCGACGCACACGCCATTCAATTTGGTATTGGAAGCCAGGCCGTGATTTGATACGAGAGTTCAAGACTGTGGATGTACTTGGTCTTTCCAGTAGTCTATCTCTTCATCGCGGGTAACCCGAAATGCTAGCGGAGGCTAGCCCGGCTATGGCAGGGATGGCGCGTCTTGGGCGCAGCGAAACCCGACATTGGGTTCGTGCTCGGTCGGATCGGCCTTGGTGCGGAAGGACGACCGCAACCGATAGGGCGTGTTGATGTAGGAGCCGCCCCGCTGCACCTTCGTCGTTCCCTGGAGCGGGCCCCGCGGATTGACGGTGGGATTCGTCGTG
>DATNCR010000048.1:0-7033 GCA_035607135.1 Nitrospiraceae bacterium | reverse complement strand
TGCTCGAGGTGTGCATGGAAGCTGGCAGGGGTGAGGGCTCCCGATGCGGTGGCTGGGGGAAGATGGCGTGGTAAGCAGAGGGCAGCAAGGAGTGCAAGTGCAACAGCGCCTGTGGCAAGAATTGCCGCACGCATCATGAATCAACTCTCGGGCGGAAGGTGCCTGATAGGCTCCGGTCGACCCTACCATACTGCGCAGACTCATGCCAGACAGGATTTTGCCGCATGGTTGGTTCTCCTGGCATCACACTCGTCGATACATGTATGCAGTCTCTGGGACATGTCCTTTTCCTCGGATCCACGGCATTCTTCGGTAGCAGAGCATCGGTATCCTCGTAACAGATGAAATACCAGCATTTACAATGCAATGCGTCGATTTCTTCTTGACGGAGTGGACGAATCGGCGGAGAATCTGCGGCGCGAACAGGATCGCACAATGCGTTGGTTGAATGCGATTCTCATTATTGTTTGTGCGGGAGGAGGATCTGTCGATGGTCAGGAATCAGAGAATCAGTTTCGTTGCCATTGGATTGTGCCTGCTGCTGCAAGCCTGTGCCAGTGGGTCTCACGACAGAAAGTACTCTATTGCTCTCGAGCCCTATGACATCAAAATGACGCCAGCCTGTACAGTGGTGCTGAAGTCAGAGGTGGATCGCGTAATTGGAAACCTTCACGTGAAGGATGGTTCGGTTGGAACATCCTGGACTATCCGTGATTTTCAAATTGCACTAGAACGGCAGCTGCATCGGACAGTTGAGAAAGTAAAATCGGACTGCGCCCTCTCTGACAGGGTCCCCTTAAGCGAAGGCTCAGTGAAATGGCTGGCTTCCTACGCGTATGAGGCGACAGATCCAGATCAAGAACTACGGCGCTTTGAGGAGTATTTGAACTCCAGGAAGCTTGCAAAAGAACTGATCGAACGTGTGCCAGTGGTTGCAGATGAGAGGGCGGGAGAAGTTGAAGGGATCATCGTCTCTGAGCGGGCCTGTGACCGCCGGTCGCAATGGTTCGGCATTCCTGAAACTCCCGATGATATTTCATGTTCGACTAAGTCGAGGCCTTTGTACAAAGTGCTTACATATACGAACGAAAAGGATCTCTATGGCGATCGAGAAGACCGCGATAAGGATCTGATCGACCGACTGCTCATCAGAGTCAAAGATACACGCACTGATCGGATGCGCAATGTTCGATTTCTCGTATTGGGGTACGAAATTCCATGGGATGAAGATCATACCCTGATTCGCTACGGAATTCGGTTCTATTTTATCGATACGTTCGATCTTGAGGCGAGCGCCAAAGATGAGCGGGCGACGACCACTGAATACCTCGGCTATGAGCTGGACTATGCCAATGAGGCGACGCCGTTGCCTATTCTTGCGCACAGCATGAAAGATGGTGTGTTCGAAGCATCGAGGGACCATTACAAAAACAAGCTGGAGTACGAACGCAAAATCGCAGCGGAAAGGACTCCCGCAGGCGAGCTTTCCACTGGTCGGCGCTTACTCTACTTGACCGGGTACCCCTTCGCCGTTGCGATTGGCGTCAAGAATGCCCTGTTCGAGGTGGCGAAGATGCCCTTCAGTACCGTTGCCGGCTTACTGTCCGGGAGAGACAACCCGCTGTTTTATCCGGCGCAAAATTTACGGACGGCGTGGAATACGCTCGAGGTGGAGCTCGGGCACGAACCGTACTATTATTTTTTGCCAGGCTTGATGAATCTCATTGGCGAATTACCGTTCGTCGGCCAAGTATTTCAGTTCAATGCCGGCCCCAAGCATTTGGATTGGGACAAGGCGCCGGAACCAGGACGGATCCGTGACAAGATCTTTCTTTCGCGAGGGATCTACGGCGGAGACAGATGGGGGCAGGATACCGGACTCTGGACCATGTGGACCAGAGCCGCCTATCCGGACTTTGATATCTATAGTCCTCCCTACCGCCATGGAACTATTACTGACGTCCTCTGGTCCATGTTCAACCTGTCGCATGGCCCTGCCTATAACGAGGCCGCCTATATCATGCGTCACGCAGGGCAAGCCGATCGGCTCTATCTTTCCGGGCACAGCGGCGGCGTGCAGCGAAGCGCCAGTGCATCACGTATTCTTGCGAACCACGGGTATTCTCCGCAGAAAGTCTTTGGTATTGCCGGTCCGAATGTCGGCCAGGCATATGTGGATCCGCGCTTCCCGCGTGCATTTCATATCTTCTTAAACGCCGACACCGTCGGCGACAAGGACGTGGTCTCGAAGATCGGTGTCGTGGCCGGCGCATACGCCAGCGCGCTGGATTCCATTGTCCTCGGGCCGCCGAAATATCTCTGTGGGGGCCTTGCAGGTGTGTTCTACAATCGCGCGCAGGCATGGTGTTACGATGTGTTCGATCATTTGGGTTCGTCCAATTCCACGATCTCGCCGATTCGCGGGAAGATCGCCACGCTTCATCAAACCCCGTTCAGACTGTCACTTGCCGAACCAATCGTGTTCGATGCATATATCAGAAGCGAATTTGCCACGGCATTCCGCCAAGATCTCGAACGCCCCAGCACCGACATGGAATTTTTGAAGAGTCTCACGAATCAGTGGTTCGGGCTCGACTACTGGGCGTTGCCGGGAACAAAGCAGGGGAAAGAGGAGCATGATTCTGAACACTATAAGGAAGAGCGGATAGGGGCCATTCCCTGGCAACGAATCGGGCATTGATAGGTCGATCTTCGTGGTATGACCATCGGGACGGTCGCGATTGGACAACTGGTTGATCTGGCATTCTTGGCGGAGTTGAAAGCGTTGCCGACGGAGCCTGCCGGCTCGATAGGACTAATTGGAGCAGCGACGATCATGCCCATGAGGATGTAATGAGACGAGGCAAGCGAAGTATTGGAATTGGCCAATCGAAATACGTTCGGTCGAATGCACATGGTGACTGGCCATGGTGGTCGTGTGACGTAAAGTTAACTCTTTGAAGGAGGATGGCCTAGCCAAAATGGGAGTGTTCGTCCCTCACAATGTCCCGCAAGCTGATTGAGTGTTGCTCATTCCTCTTCTTGCACTTACCCAGACCATTTGTTATTCTTCGCCCACCTTCACGAGTTGAATTTCACCTTTCCATTTTAGTGGACCCAAGGAGTTGAACCATGGCCGGCATCAAGCGGGCGCTGATCAGTGTTTCTGACAAGACTGGTGTGGTGGAAATGGCGAAGGGGATCGAGGCGCTTGGCGCAGAGATCCTTTCGACCGGAGGAACGGCCAAAGCATTGCGGGAGGCTGGGATCAAGGTCACCGACGTGGCAGCCTATACAGGCTCACCGGAAATTCTGGACGGCCGGGTGAAGACGCTTCACCCCAAGATTCATGGCGGTTTACTGGGACGGCGTTCGGTACCTGCCCATGTCGAGCAGATGGCACAGCAGGGAATTGGACCGATCGATGTGGTCGTGGTCAACCTCTATCCGTTCGAGGCGACGATCGCGAAACCCCACTGTTCCTTTGAAGAAGCCATTGAAAACATCGATATCGGTGGGCCGTCGATGCTACGCTCTGCCGCCAAAAACCATGACGATGTCTTGGTGGTGGTGGATCCGATCGACTACCAACGGGTGCTTGAGGCGGTGAAGGCGGGGACAGTGACTCATGAGTTGAGACGAGAGCTGGCGATGAAAGTCTTCCAACACACGGCGCGCTACGACAGTCTGATCGCCGGATATCTCGAACAGCAGGTCCATGGTAGCGAGGTCAAGTTCCCCAAAATATTGTCCTTGCAATTTGAACGGGCAGAGATGCTTCGCTATGGGGAAAACCCGCATCAGCAAGGGGCCTTCTATCGGGAGCTGCGTTCGAGCGAGCCATCGGTGTCCCGTGGGAAGATCCTGCATGGCAAGGCGATGTCGTATAACAATTTTCTCGACGCGAATTCGGCACTCGAGCTGGCGAAAGAATACGACGAGATGGCCGTGGCTATTATCAAGCACAACAATCCCTGCGGTGTGGCTCTGGGGGCTACACCGGTTGAAGCCTATGTGAAAGCCAGGGAGACCGATCCGATTTCGGCCTTTGGCGGTGTGATCGCGTTTAATCGGTCCGTGGATTTGGCCGCAGCCAAAGAAATCACCTCCACGTTTGTCGAAGTGGTCATTGCGCCTGGCTTTGCAGATGATGCGCTTGCCGAATTGAAGCGCAAGAAGGATCTGCGTTTGCTTGATGTCGGACCCCTCTTGAAGGTGAAGCAGGAAGGCTTCGATCTGAAGAAGTTAGTCGGCGGTCTGATTGTACAGGATCGCGACCTGGGTGTGCTGACCGAGATACGCGCCCTGCACGTACCGACGGTGCGGAAGCCGACGGACGAGGAGTATGCAGCCTGTGCCTTCGCCTGGAAAGTCTGCAAACATGTGAAGTCCAACGCGATCATTTATGCCAAACCGGGCCAGACGGTTGGGATTGGCGCCGGTCAGATGAGCCGAGTCGATAGCGTGAAGTTGGCAGCCATGAAGGCGCAAATGCCGGTGAAAGGCTGTGTCATGGCGTCGGATGCCTTTTTCCCGTTCCGGGATGGATTGGATGCCGCGGCACAGGCAGGGATCACGGCAGTGATCCAGCCGGGCGGCTCGATTCGTGATGGCGAAATTATTAAAGCGGCAGATGAGCATGGGTTGGCGATGATTATGACGGGCATGCGGCATTTTAGGCATTGAAATGACCGTGAATAGTGATGAGTGATCAGTTCAGCGGGACATGTAAGTCCTTCGCCATCTTCGTTTTCTGTCCGTTTTCGCCCCCATTCAACGCACCACGCATCACCCACGATGCATCAT
This sequence comes from Nitrospiraceae bacterium, assembly GCA_035607135.1. GTDB lineage: Bacteria > Nitrospirota > Nitrospiria > Nitrospirales > Nitrospiraceae > Palsa-1315. The sequence goes on along the minus strand of DATNCR010000048.1, from coordinate 2,227 downwards.
CCACAGGTTCCTTGTGAGGGTCCTCATCGTCGGCAGTGGGGGACGCGAGCATGCGATGGTGTGGGCGCTTGCGCAGAGTCCCCGTAAACCCACCTTGTACTGTGCACCGGGCAATGCGGGAATCGAATCGCTTGCGACCTGCCTGCCGATTAAGTCCGACGATATCGCTGGGCTGAAAGCCTTTGTGCAGTCGGAGAAGATCGACCTGACGGTCGTGGGACCGGAAGCCCCGCTTGCGTTGGGCATTGTCGACGAGTTTCGCAAATCCAAGCTGAAAATATTCGGACCGACAAAAGCAGCCGCACGTATAGAAGCCAGCAAAGTTTTTTCCAAAGAGATCATGGCCAGCGCGAAGATTCTCACCGCGACGGCGCAAAGTTTCGACCGGGTCGCTTCTGCCTTGGCCTATCTAGATCGCCATGAGGTTCCCGTGGTCGTGAAGGCGGACGGACTGGCGCAAGGAAAGGGTGTGGTGGTTGCGACGACTCAGGAGGAAGCGAGACAGGCCGTCCGTGATTCGATGGAGCATGCCGTGTTTGGTCAGGCCGGCCAGCGTGTGTTGATCGAACAGTTTCTTGACGGCGAAGAACTGACGATCATGGCCTTCACGGACGGACGAACAGTGGTACCGATGCTGCCCGCGCAGGATCATAAACGACTTGGGGATGGCGATACGGGACCAAACACCGGGGGTATGGGCGCCTATTGTCCTGCACCGCTCGGCACCATGACGCTGCGCGAGCAGGTGACCAAGCAGGTTCTCTATCCCGCCGTCGAAGCATTGTCTCGCATAGGTTGTCCGTTTCAGGGCGTGTTATATGCCGGCCTTATGGTTGTGAATGGGACGCCATATGTCTTGGAGTTTAATGCCCGCATGGGAGATCCAGAAACTCAAGTTGTCCTCCCATTGCTCAAAACCGATTTGCTGGATGTCATCGAGGCCGTGGTTGAACATCGGCTCGATCAACTGACCGTGAACTGGCACGATGAGACCGCTGTCTGTGTTGTGATGACATCCGGAGGGTATCCCGGGGCCTACCAAACCGGCCGCCCGATTCAAGGATTGCCGACGACGACGGATGAGAAGACCATGGTATTTCATGCAGGTACAAGACGAACTGGGGCAGAGGTGGTAACGGCCGGGGGCCGGGTGCTGGGAATCACAGGACGTGGAAAAACTCTGACAGATGCGCAAGAGGAAGCGTATCGTGCGACCCGATCGATCGCATTTGAAGGTTCCCATTATCGAACGGATATTGCGCACCGTGCGCTTTCACGCCACACATAAGGCAGCAGGGGGCGGACAGTTCCTCCTATGGCATCGATCGAAGGCTACGCGGCTTCCACCGTCCCCGTACTTGCTGATCTGGTGCGTCGCGTGCTCGGAGAAAGCGGGTTGATTGCCCTGCCAACGGAAAGTTTCTATGGACTTGCGGTGGCTCCGTTCAATGAGCAGGCGCTGGCCAAACTGTGGCACATCAAAGGCCGGTCACAAGGAAAACCGATTCTCGTCCTGATCGGAGACAGGTCCCAGTTGGAGCCGTTCGTTCGAAGCGTTCCCCGTGCAGCAGACGTATTGATAAACGCCTTCTGGCCCGGGCCTCTCACCATTGTGTTTGCCGCAGCGCATGGACTTTCCAATGCGGTGACTGCCGGCACCGGCTCTGTCGGCATCCGCCTCAGTGCCTGGCAGCCGCTGGTTGATCTCTTGCGTCGAGTGGGGCCGGTGACCGGTACCAGTGCGAATCGTGAAGGCATGCCGCCACCCAGGACCGCCGAAGAAGTCCAGGACAGCCTTGGAGACGCGGTTGATCTGATCGTTGATGCGGGGCCGACCGCTGGCGGGCCACCGTCCACGGTCATTGACGTTCGGGGCCCAATCAGAATTATTCGCAATGGAACGATCGAACGAGCCGTCATCGCGGCACGGTTGGCCGATCACGGCTTGCATCTGGACACAGATAGTCGGTGAAGTCGATTATATCGTGCCTATGGAAAGGAGAACGTTGATGATTCACACAGTGATGGTGCGTAACCTTGTTGCGGTCGCTGCCATAACGATTGTTTCGATGGGTCTGTCCGGATGCGATTACTGGCCCCCGGCGCTCCAGACACAGATAGAACAACTGCGCTCGGAACTTCAGATGGTGACCATGGAAAAGACCCAGATGCAAAATCAACTGGCGTCCTTTTCGAAGGTCAAAGACGATTTGCAGGCGCAAGTAGA
>DATNCR010000047.1:0-12177 GCA_035607135.1 Nitrospiraceae bacterium | reverse complement strand
GCAAAGTATGTTGGACATCGTCTGTCTAATCGGCGCTGTGCACCAGTCAGGGCTCATCATACTGGTCGTTCTGAATGACATGAATCCCTTTCGCTGTACTCTGTTTCACCGGAGAGGGGGATACCGGCGTTGGTTGAGCAGGCATAGAGCAATGCTCATGCCGGAACGATTTTCTTTGGCTCAGCAAGCAAACGCCTTGCTGGGATGGGGTGAGAGAGGGCTGTAGGCGCAAACACACAGCTGGAGGGATCTCTGGGTAGTCGTAGGCTCGAGCATGCAGAGTCTACAGTCGTTCGACTTGTGCCATCGTCCGGTCAACTACATGTAGATGAGAATTCCAAAAGAGTATTCAGAACTCTGCATCTCATGTAGACTTTTGACAATCTATAGAAAGACGTATGAACTCGATGCCGCACTTACAAGCAGTTCCCGAGGAGAGTTCACCAGCTGAGGTGGCGAGGCACATGCCGCGCCAACAATCTTCTGTCTGGTATTGGGTCCTGGGATCCATACTCGTGCTGCTGATCGGATCATGGCTCGTTGTCCTCTCGGCATACCTCCAGCGGAAATTCATCGAAGATGATATAAGATCCGCCTGTCAGCGTGTGATGCCTGAGACCATAGAGCGCTGTGTCGATACGGTGATTATTCAACGTGGAGGAGTGAGACGATGATTGGGTGGAGTCGACTGATCGGCCTGTGCGTCATCGGTTGTTCGTTGGCGACACTGTCCCCATTCATGACCGCTGCTCAGGAGCCGGCCGAGGAACGAGGCCCTAGAGTTGAACTGAGCGCCGGAACCTGGTTCAGTGTCGGCGACACCAGATGGGCACACAATGCGTCATCGATCCCAGGGTTAGGTAATCCAACGTCCAAGCTGACCTATAAGGATGTGGGGACGACCGTGGTTGATCTCACGGCCAAAGTATGGGTTAACCCACGAGTGTTTGGACGATTGAACTTTGGGTACGCCGGCATCGGTGGTGGCAGACTCACGGATGACGATTTCGGATCAAACGGAGGTCAAAGGTTGTTTTCGCGTACCAATAGCGACCTATCAGGTGACAACATGTGGTACCTGAATGCGGACGGCGGCTTTAGGGTCGCTGAATATCCGAACCATCGGGGTTGGCTGGACCTGTTTGGTGGATATCAATTTTGGCACACGAAATATGAGGCCACGGGAGTGACGCAGGTGGCCTGCGATCCAAGCGCTATCCCAGGCCTGCCCCCCTGTGCTGCACCTGGCGCAAGTGGATTCCAAGGACAGACGGTCATCACCAACACAACCAATTGGCACTCGATTCGGGTTGGTGCTTCAACAGAATATCGGTTGACCAGACGCCTCAGTATGCTCGCCACGCTCGCATTCATTCCAGCCAGCCTGCTCGACAATAAGGATGTGCATCACCTGCGAGGAGATCTCAGTCAGGACCCGAGTTTCTCAATGGTGGGTTATGGGGTGGGAGCCGATGCGGACATCGGCGCACGTTTTATGATCACGACAAACCTTGCGGCAAACCTGGGATACCGTATGTATTATAATCGGGTCTTGAGCGGTCACCTCACCAGTCATCCTGCTGTAGGATCTACAGAATCGTTTCCCCTCACTCAGTTCGAATCATTGCGGCATGGCTTTACCGCTAGCCTCAGCCTGATATTTTAAGCGTCTATTCTCGACGGTTACCGGCGGCGTCCTGTCGGCAGCGTTTCGTCTTCGTATTGGGTAAAGAGCCGTTTGGCTTCCGGATGGAGATGGCTTGGATGGCCGTGGGGAATGCCGACGGTGCGGAAGAGCGGTATGAGTTTGCCGTTCGGATGTAAGTAGCCGGCGCGAAGCGGGACGGTGCGCGTACTGTGGCGAACCAAGTGGCAGGGAGTCGGTCTGATCGACGTAAGCCACTCGGCAATATCGTGGGGGTTGCCGATTGAAGCGGAAAGTAAGAGCAGCCGTGCTTGGCTTGGGCAAAAGATGATGGTTTCTTCCCAGACAACGCCCCGTTCCGGATCTGCGATATATTGCGACTCATCTAAAATGACCAGACCCAACGTATCCAATCGTATGTCGATCTCACCGCCTCCAGCATCGTAGAGCAGATTCCGCAAGATTTCCGTCGTCATAATCAGCAGGGGCGCTTGTCCGTTGTCGCGCCGATCACCGGTCAGAATGCCGACCTGGTCCGGACCGAATATTTTTGAAAACTCCGTGTACTTGGTATTGGAAAGGGCTTTGAGCGGCGATGTATAGATAACGGTCCGATTTTCCGCCATGGCTCGACGAGCCGCTTCAACAGCGACATAGGTCTTTCCGCTTCCCGTCGGGACGCTCACGACGACATCATTTTCTCTCAGTTTGGCGACGGCCTCTTCTTGCCAGGCATCCGGGATAAAGGTCTGCGGAGGCGGTATCCCCAATCCCTCTAACCAGCTTGAGAGGGTAATGGCCGGCTCATGATCCTGCTCGGCCGGCTTGTGAATCGTGCGATGCTGCGGTGAAGAGGGTTTCGGCTTCCGTCCGGCAGGGGGTTGCGGCGCGGGTGGAACGGGGCGGGCCTGTCGCTCGCCGATTAAGGTCATTAGGTCGGACTCAAACCCTTCACGGTTCTCGGCGGAGTGGCGCAGCAACACCTCGATCAAGCGACGCTTGCCTGCGCGGAAATGCCGCTGCACACGCCCGCGCGCCAGTCTGTGCAACAGCGCAATCGGTTGTTGAGCCAGGAGTTGTTCGAGCTCTTGAGTGGTCATATACCTCTCTTTACGGTAATTCCTCCAGCACGCCCCGGCGTAGGTTGGCGATGGCCCGGGAGGCGGTGTCTGCCAATCCCGGGTGCGTGGTTTTGAGCGTGTGCAGTTGTGACAGGAATTCCAATGTTCGTGCCAAGAGGCGATAGATATCCCCTTCAGCCATCGTGGTGCTCTTGCAGAGACCGATCCAAGTCAGCGTGGGATCGCCGATCCATCGTTCCGTGACCGCAGCGATGTCCGCTCGCAAGAGTGGGGGGTCTTCATGCGGCGAAAGCGACACTGCCAGTTTTCGGACCTGCCCGAGCAATGAACCCAATCCGGAACTGACGCGAGGAAAGGCGCCGGGGCGATCGTCGTCATGCGCAATGCTCGACATCACGGCGGCCAGCATCGAGGGGTCGGCTCCGCTGAACGCATCGGCTCTGATCAACTCCGTGATGAGCAACGAATGGTCGATGCGGATGAGCCTGGCCCATTCGCCGTCATCGGTCAGATGTGCCGTCGGCGTGAGGTACCCGAACTGTTGCAGGACGTCGATCTTCTCCTGGAAACGGTGCCAGAGGCTTGTACGCAGTGCCTGAATCGATTTGAGGTGGCGCTGTTGTTCCTGGCGAAGTTTGGACGCGCGAGGATAGTCTCTCTGACAGGCAGCCCGTGAAGGACAGGTTGGGCAGGCAAAGTCGCCCAAGGTTTGCACGATGGCATCCGGAATCGGCTCATCATCCTTTGGAACCAGGATGGGAAGCTCCGGCAGCCTGCCCGGCAATTCCTCCAGGTGACGGAGTAACTCTTCCACGCTCTCCGGTGTGCACCATGGATAGACCGGCGCATCCACGCAGTCGAGGATGCGGTCGGACACTTCAGTCACGGTGGAGGCGGGAGACTCGGTAATGCCGCCACCTAGACGCAATGCTGTAATCATCGGGCTCTTCTGTCCCTTGCTGCGATATTGCCGGAGGACCACGCCCCGGCTACGGCCGATACCCACGACGCGACCGGGGGTGAGAAAGTGAAAGCGTGCGGCGACTTCCGGAGGTTCGTGCCTCCTGACGGGGGCTCGATGCGATTTTTGCCGGCGGACCTGATCGAAGGTCTGCCATTCTGTGATCCAGTCGGTGCAGACGCGCGGCCCGAATGGCTCCATCTGATCGCGCAGATCGTCCAACTTGCGTTCTAGAACTTCGGCGCGCTGGTTGAGCTGAAATTGCGCAAAGCTCTTGGCGAGAATCGGCTGGATTTGATCGAGGGGATGGGCTTTCAGAAGGTTCAGGACCATCGGATAGCTGATGACGAATTGGCTGTTGATCGCTTCCGGATGCCCGGTAAAGCCTTTGGTGAGTACGTGGAGATCAATGTACGGCGAGGGAGTGACGATGGCGAAGCCCACGAGGTCTTTTCCGCGGCGTCCTGCACGGCCGGCGATCTGCTGCACCTCGCCAATCGTCAAGTCCGTGAAGTCGCGTGATTTGCGAATGCTGGACTGCGTGATGATGACCGTCCGCGCGGGGAAATCGACTCCGGCGGCCAGTGTGGTGGTGGCGAAGACCGCATCGAGGCAGCCGTGACGCATCAGCTCTTCCACCGCGATCTTCCACGAGGGGAGATGGCCTGCATGATGTGCGGCCACACCGATGCGCTGGACGGTTGGAATAAGCGGGTGCTCGGCGATGCTGGGATATTGGACGATCACCTTCTCCAGCACGGTGGCGATCGCCTGCTGGCGGGGAGGCGGAAGGAGAATGTTGCTGTGGTCGAAGGCCTGCATCGCTTCGTCGCAGGCGCGACGCGACGTCAGGAATACAATGGCAGGGGTTAAGTGCTTGTCGCGAAGAGCGAGAATCAGATCAACCGGATGAATCGAGGGAGGCATGCAGTTTCATTCCCTTTGCAATCACGACCAATCCGGATTCTGTGACAGTAAATCGCTGGGCATCGGCCTCTCGGTCGTACCCGATTTCCGAGTTGGGCGGAATGATGACATCCTTGTCGATGATGGCCCGTCTGATCCTGCTGTGTGCGCCGATGACGACATTTTCCATGATGATCGATTCGCGCACGTCCGCATTGTCCTGTACCCGGACGTTCGGTGAGACCACGGAGTTCTGCACCCGGCCACCGGAGAAGATGCAGCCGCCGCAGACGATGGAATCCAGAGACACACCCATCCTGCCGCCTTGATAGTCTTGCGCGAAGACGAATTTAGCCGGTGGAAACTGCCCTTGATAGGTCCGAATCGGCCATTGCTGGTCATAGAGATTGAAGAGGGGATCCACCGCGACGAGATCCATGTTCGCTTCCCAGTACGCGTCCAAGGTTCCGATGTCCCGCCAATACTTCACGTCTTTATTGTTCGCATCGATAAATTTATAGGCGTAGACACGGTGGTCGCGAATCATTCGGGGAATGATGTCTTTTCCGAAGTCGTGACTCCCGCCCTCCTGGGCGTTGGCAGTCAAGTGTTCGCGGAGGACACTGGTGCGAAACAAATAGATGCCCATTGACGCAAAGGCGTGGGTCGGATCGTTGGGGATCGATGGCGGGTGAGCCGGCTTCTCCTGAAAATCCGTAATCCGGTAGTCCTGATCCACATGGATCACACCGAATCGATTGGCCTCTTCAATTGGAATATCGATGGCGCCGACCACAGCATCGGCGCTTTTCGCGACCAGCCAATAGAACATCTCCATGTAATTCATCTTGTAGATATGGTCGCCGGCAAGAATCAGGACATAGTCCGCCTGTTCGTTGTCGAGGAGGAACAGGTTTTGATAGACGGCGTCGGCTGTGCCTTGGTACCATTCTTCACTGATTCGCTGCTGGGGTGGAATTGACGCGATGAATTCGCCGAGTTCGGTGTTGAAGACACTCCATCCCGTGCGAATATGACGGTCGAGCGAGTGGGATTTGTACTGGATGAGGACGGCGACTTTTCGAAGCCCGGAGTTGAGGCAATTGCTGAGCGTAAAATCGATAATCCGATATTTCCCGCCAAAAGGAACTGCCGGCTTGGCCCGATGTTCAGTAAGGGGGTACAGACGTTCGCCTTTCCCACCCGCCAGCACCATGGTGAACATGTTCGGCATTGCCGAGAATTGTAACAGGACGGTGAGGAAATAGAAAGAAAGCACACTCGTTGACATCGCGAGGATCTGAGACGATACTACTCTGGAGAATAGAGAAAGATCCGTGAGTATTCGAGCAAAGGAGTGAGCATGAAGCGGGATGTACTGGTGACGTCGCTCGTAAAGCAGAAGGTCGTTCAGAAGCTGACTGTGGACCGCCAGAAGGATGCCCTCGGGCGGTTGGAGCATCTTGAGAGCCAGATGGCAAAGTTGTCAGAATTGGTTCGTGAGCATGCGGAAGATGTCGATCGATTGGTGCGCATCGTAGCCGAGGATCGTGACGTCATTCGGCGTCAGCTGTTACGCAAGCACCACGAACAAGTCCGGGTTCGCAAGCATCTGCGTGATTCCAATTCTAAGGTGGGACTCGACTACTGAGCCTGTGTCCTACGGCTTCCCCCCGTCGATCCCTCCTGTTAGGATCTCAAACGCGGTCGCCCCGGTTACGCATTTCATGTTGTAGAGCGTTCTTCATGATTCCCTGGCCTAGCAGCTTGCTGGACATGTCCAGCCCGTGCCCTCACGCGCACAGACAGGCGCTGAAGGAGATCATTCGATGAAACACAGGTGGTAGCTTTTCCCGGCGCGGTGGAGTGACGCGAGGGAATCGTTAATGCGGCGCGCTGAGGTTTGCGTCGCCACTGGAAACCGGAGTCGTGCTGAGGTTCTTTTTTGGGATCACTGCAGTGCTCGAACAGGTGCCTGCCTCCTTATCCACATTGCGGTTGACGATTCGCACGCCGGTCAGGACTTCGTTCACCAGGCCTTCACGGACAACTTCAATATCTTGCTCGGCATCCTTCCCGGTCCGCTCGCGGATCCGATCCACTGATTTTTCTGTGACCTGGACCCGGACGAGCTTCGACAATTCCACTCGTGCGGCCAGATCAGCCGAGTGCTGGCACAGAAAAAGCCCCTTCGCGAGATCACCATACCCGGTGGCACGGATGTGCTCGCCGTCGGTTGGCCCAATCTCGGCGGACGGAATGTGCACTCCCTTTTGAGCGGATGGTGCGGGGATGGAGGGAGTGCCTTCAGAATTCGAAGCTTGAGGTGTGGATTGGAAGTCGCCTTGTTGCTGCGAATGTTCTTGCGCCCGTAGTTGTTGAAAGGCCTTGTCGGCATGTTGCCGCACGGCATCGGGGTTCGTTGCAGGAGTTGGTGTCGTCGAGCAGCCGAGTATCATGAGGAGGCTGCCCAAGACCAGTCCCCCGCTGTCAGTCCTTGTGATCATACCCTCGCCTTCACGTCAGATCAGCCTACGTCTCTTCTGGCAGCCTGTCAATCCGATGGATCGGCTGACCGCTCGGAGCTCACCCTCACGGAAGGGTAGAATTGCACGATCGGCCCACGATGTAGTGATCATCAGATTGATTGGATAGGGAATGCGGCTCCACACCAGTCACCCCATGATGGATGAAGGAGACGTGACGTGGTCATGGCAGTACTGCTGTGGTGGCGGATTGTTCCTGGTGGCGATGCGCGGTCGTTTGGACAGCCATTCGGAGAACCTGCAATAATTCTTCCCTCTTATATGGTTTGATGAGCCATGCGAAGGCCCCTCGTGGAATTCCTTCAAGAGAAGGGGCAGCGTAGGCCGAAACGACGATGACGGGAATGTCCGGCCAGAGGATTCGGCTCAGGGAAAGGAAGTCTGTCCCGCTCAGTCTGGGCATATGCCAATCCGTCACGACCACATCGACCACTCCTCTGAACATGAACTCCAATGCCTCATGTCCGTCAGCGGCGAGATGGACCTCGTACTGTGCCTGTTCGAGCAGATGTGCCACCTGGTTTCGATTGGATTCATCATCTTCTGCGACCAGAATTTTTGTGTCGTGGACATCCATCGTGTGCTCTTCCTTGTCGGATCGCATGTATGTGCGGAAATATTGTGATGCCCGCGCGCGACCTTCAGTATGTTATCTCAGCTATTGGGAAGATGCGTGCTCGGTCGAATCCGGTTGCGTCACTCTGCCCAGCACGTTCAGGAGCATGGCCACTTCATAGGGTGTACAAATGCAGGTTGCCGCACCGGATTCTTCTGCATAGTCCGTCAAGGAGTTGCGATCCCTTATTAGGAGAATGAGGGGAGTGTTCGGCCACGTCATTCTACAGAACTTGGCGAACTCGCTGCCGGTGAATCCGAGCATGTGATCATCTGCGATGACTGCGTCGAAGCGTCGTTTCCGCACCTGGTCTGGTATTCCTGCTACTCCATAATAGGCCGTATGCACGGCATAACCTTCTTGCGCCAGCTGGGCCTCCAAGAGGGCTCGGCACCCAGTACCGTCGTCAATAATCAGTATTCGTTTCCCATAGCCGTCCATACGGTCTCCTTCTCGACAGGTCTGTTTCATACGCGATGCGGTGTCGTATTCGTTGTTCGCCGGTTACTGTTGCGGTCATGAGCGAACTCTTTCAGTCGCACGCTCTCTCCTCCTGCTGAGATAAGGCCCCACAGAGATGGCTGTGTGGTACTCATGTTCAACTCCTGTGGGTCTGTACAATCGAGGTGGGATGCCTCTGCACGCGAGCACTCGCTCTGTTGGTACGAATGATCGTATCCTCAAGGTTCCCGCAGTTCAGGCACCGGGTCGTACCGGTCACGGTCGGGGGTTCTTTTTCCTGGGGGTCGCAAAACGCATCGAAAACCATGAATCCACCACACCGTTCACACGGCATCTCGTTCCCTCCTAACACTCGTCTCTAGGGACATCCGTTTGGACAGTTTCCGCCATGCAACGCTTGTGCGGTCGTGAGGTCCATACGATGGGATTCGTTGTCCGGCTCTTGCAGAGCCCTCGGGAATCGGTTCAATGCGCCGATGGGTTGACTTCCAAATAGGGGGGTGGAATCGACTGTGGAGGGTAGCGCTGCAACAGTCTGACTCACGAGACGTTCATGGGACAGGATGGGCTTCCGGATTTCCTGAACCGGTCCGATGATTGCGGCGCTCTTTTCACGCAGAGAGACTCCGATCTCCATCGGAGTCGTTCGGATCGAGAGGACGTGTTTCTTTCCGTTATATGGTAGAGCGGAAACGTGCATGGATGGCCTGCGTGTTTTGCCCTGGGTCTTACCAATGGCACGGGCCATTCGGTCGCGAGTCATATTTGGCGCGATCTCAAGGACTGAAGACGGAGCAAATCCCTCGTAAGTATTTTGCTCCGGGGTGATGGTGAGTGGAAGAACGCTTGACGTGGTGCCCGTCCCTGTCACCATACGTTGGATCGTGCAGCCATCTTCGGTGATTGGAGAGTCAGTTGCCGCAGCCAGTCTTATAGGGTCAACGGTTGCGATGGGGCTCACGGCGGCCAAGATCGACGGTAGCAGAGGCAACAGCCACCTGTTTCCTGCATGCGGTGCTTTCCGAGTGCAGTGAGGCGTCATAGAGTTTTCCTCTCTTTTCCGCGCGTACTCGGCATTACAAACGACATGCGTATGGGGTGCGATAGGCCAGCGCCCAATTCCAATGCCAGAGGTTCTGCCGTATTGATGTGGGATGTTCCCTACGTGTGTCTGGAGGCCACGGGAAGGACAGAATGGGAGAGAAACAGGAACGAGGTTAGACGATCAAACGATGTTCGAGCGCATACCGCGTCAGATCTGCGGTCGACTTGAGATGGAGTTTCTCCACGATACGTGCTCGATAGGTACTGACACTTTTCACGCTCAGAGAGAGTTCTTCGGCGATGTGCGTGACGCTTTTGCCATGAGCAATTAAGCCCAAGACCTGGAACTCACGATCTGACAGTCTGGCGTGAGGCGGCTGATTGGCATCACCCTGCTGGAGTTGCGTGGCAAGGAGGTCGGCGACAGAGGGGCGAATGTATTTTCCGTCGGTCATGATCTTCCTGACGGCCTGTACCAGTTCCTCCGGGATACTCTCCTTGGTCAGGTACCCGGCGGCTCCAGCTCGAAGAACCCGTACGGCGAACTGGTCCTCCGGATGCATGCTCAGCACGAGCACTGGTGTGTCGGGGCAGCGTGACTTCAACTCATGCAAAGCATCCAGCCCGTCCCTACCGGGCATCGTCAGGTCCAGTACGACCAAATTCCACGGATGTTTTCCCGCCAGCTCGAGTACTTCCGGGGCGGTGGACGCCTCCCCGATCACCACTCCAGGAAATTCATCGGTCAGCACTTGCTTGACCCCTCGGCGCACGAATGGGTGATCGTCGGCGATGAGAATCCGTATCATGCGATTCCTCTCAAGAGCGGCAATCGAACCTTCACGATCGTTCCCATTCCCTCAGTCCCCAGGATCGACACGTCACCACCCCATTGCGCAGCCCGTTCTCGCATTCCAAGGAGCCCCAAGGAATTTTGGTTAACCAGGACAGAGTCCGGAATACCTCGACCGTTATCGCACACTTCGAACACGAGCCAACCCGCGCAAATGCCCAAGTGGATACGGATGTTGGAGGCCTGGGCATGACGCACCACATTGGTGAGGATCTCCTGATAGATACGAAAGATCGCCGTGGCCTGATCCGGTCCGATCGGAATGGGGACCAACGGCATCGACCATTCGCATCGTATGCCGGTTCGCTTCTCAAAGTCACGCGTCTGCCAATCGAGGGCGGCGGCCAGGCCAAGTTCATCCAACACACTGGGCCGCAAGGTCGTCGCGATCGCGCGCACTGTCTGGATCGTGACTTCAAGCTGTTGCATCGTCCCCTGGATCCGCTCCAGCAGTTGCCTCCGAGTATCAGCCGTCTCCGGAATGGAGAGCCGTCTTGCCACCCAGGACAGATCAAGCTTCAAACTGGTCATGGCCTGCCCCAACTCATCGTGGATCTCACGGGCGATCCGCGAACTTTCCTCTTCCCGCACGGATTCTAATCGTTTCGCCAAGGCCCGTAGTTGGTCTCGGGAGTGGCTGAGCTCGAGCCCGACTTGCTTGCGTTGAGTCATATCGGCCATCAACCCGAGCACTCCGCAAATGGTGCCGCTTGAATCCCGAAGAGGCGCTGTCGACAAGCTGATAAAGAGAGGGGTCCCATCCTTCTTGTATCGCACGACTTCCAGATCCGTGAACGCTTCGTCTTTCATCACTCGTTCCCGCAAGAACTGGTGCTCGTCCGATTGCTCCGGCGCCACAGTCGGAAGGGGGCGCCCCAGCACTTCGTCTTCGCGCCAGCCAAAGATATGTTCCGCCCCAGGATTCCAGAGTTGGCAGAGTCCATCGGCATCAAGGATCACGATCCCGATCGGCGACGCGTGGATGAGTGCGGTGAGCCGGTCGTTGGATTGCCGGAGCCTATCCTCAATCTCCTTCTGCAAGGTAATGTCGATCAAGATGCCAAGGATCTCCTTCGCGGTGCCGTCCGGATTCTTCTGAAGCACGGCGTTGTCGAGAAACCAGCGATAGGTCCCATCGGCGACTCGCCATCGATATTCGGTACTCACGGTGCCTGTATTGGGGATTCGTTGAAATGCAAGCAGGACCTGCTCACGATCGGCTGGATGGAGACGCGAAGCCCAGAGGTCCGCATCCTGCAGGAAGGTGGTGCCGGGGAATCCGGTGATCACGTCGATATTGTCGCTCACCCAAAGTGCCCCGAAATTCCCTGACGCCAGAGCGGAATAGGATGCCACTGACAAGGTCCGCATGATCAACGCCTGTTTCGTTTCACTGGCCCTCAGCGCCTCCTCGGTCCGTTGACGCCTCGAGAGATCCAACTTGTAGACCCCTCCCGCTCCCAGCACGAAGGCCAGGACTAAGAGACTTCCTCCTCCCACAAACATGATGGTTGATTCGGCCAAGGCCGTGCTGCGTTTGGAGTGCTCCGATATCTCGCCAACCTCATCATCGATAGATTCCGTGAGGAGCCGATGAATCTCCTCGATCTCTCGGCTGCCTTGTTCTGACTGTAGGAGCGTACGTGCCGTCGCGATTCCCTGGGTGCGGGCTACAGTGATCGACTGCTCGGCAACGTCGAGCCGGCTCGCGACCAACTTGTCGAGTCGGTTAAGATGTTCCTGATGGCGAGGCGTGTCTGCGGTCAGCTCTCTGGCCTGCTTGAGTTTGTCTCGAATCAGGTTCACCGCTCCGTGGTAGGGTTCCAACAGGATGGCTTCCCCGGAAATCACGTAGGCACGATGGCCGGTCTCGATATCATCTATCAAGGTCCTGATATGTTCGAACGTCAAACGGATCTCATGGCTTCGGGCAACGTGAGAGGCGGTTTGCATGAATCCGGTCGTGCTTAGGTAGACGACCACCGTCATGCTGAGAAACAGCAGAAGCGCAATCCCTAAGCCGATCCAAATATATTTCTCTCGGGGCATCTGCATGATGTCA
>DATNCR010000045.1:0-2950 GCA_035607135.1 Nitrospiraceae bacterium | reverse complement strand
TGATATCCAACCACACACGTTCCGTCACCTGAGTGCGGGCCTCGTTGCAGAGCCCCCACATCTGGTGGAGAAATTCATGCGGCAATCCAACTTGCATCCCTTCGGATTCGATGCGATCGTCGAGAATGGCCAACAAATCTGATAGGGCCTGATCCGATCGATAGGGTGTCGCGGAAAATCCAAAGGAGGCATGGGCCGCCGTCTCTTGCTTCGCCTGCTCGACCAGATCCCCCATGTACTCTTTGAGCAAGCCCACCACATGACCGGACAATGCCATGGTGTTTCCCCTTTGCCCACATTATGCGGATCTGTCAGAGAGGGAGCAAGAACCGGCTGGTTAAACCAGACTCACCAGACGAACTCAACAAACCCGATGAACCAAATCAACCAGTCCCACCTATCTCGCACGGCTGTCCTGCTAGGGCCGTTGATTGACCAGCCGATCAACGGTTCTCTATGATGCCGATACGAACGGGTACAGAGAAAAGGCTTGTGATGGTCGAACGATTTGAAGTGGCGCTGAACACTCCCGCTGGACGGCTGACTACAGCCATCGACGTGCCGACTGGATTCATCCCCATTACCGCGATTGTCCCGGTCACGCGTCGTCTCGGGGATGAAGCCGCACAGTTGGAAATCCAGCAGGCCACCGCAGCAGGCCAAACAATTTCCTGCCGGAAGGGTTGCGCCGCCTGTTGCCGCATGCTGGTTCCAGTCTCCGCGCCGGAAGCGTTTGCGCTGCGAGAATATGTGGAACAGTTGCCGACGGAACGGCGGACCCCGCTACTCACTCGCCTCAACGACACGAAGGAACGCCTCACGCGCGAGGGTCTCTGGGACCGACTCACCGACGTGGCAGAGGCCTCCAGGCCCGTGCCGGATGAAGAACTCGACCCCATCAACCAGTCTTACTATGCGCTACGAATCCCTTGCCCCTATTTGGAGGATGAGACCTGCTCGATATACGAGGCTCGCCCAGCCGCCTGCCGGGAACTTCTCGTCACCTCACCGGCTGAACTCTGTCAGGATATGGTGCAGAATCCGATCAGTCCCCTGCCGATCTCGATGCGGATCGGTTCCATCCTGGGGCTGCTCTGGGGGACATTGACCAGCTCGCCTCCTCGGCTCATCCCGCTCCCAATGGCATTGGAGTGGGCCGAGCGACACGAAGAAGATTCCCGAACGACCTGGCCTGGCTCATCTCTGTTGGACCAGGTCCTCGATAATATGTGGCGGTTTCTGAGTCAGGAATTTACGAACAGGCGCGAGACGGACGGCAAGAGTCGATAACGTCGCAGCACGCCGATTGTCTATTTGAGAGGAGAAGAGCCGTCATGAAGAGTCCCGCCATCGTCTGTTTAGATCTGGAAGGGGTGTTGGTGCCGGAAATCTGGATCAATGTCGCACTTAAGACCGGCATCGAAGAATTGAAGGTCACCACCCGTGAGATGCCCGATTACGGTGCTTTGATGAAACGGCGACTGGCCATTCTGGATGAGCACAAGCTCACCATTCACGATATCCAAAGTGTCATTGACAAGATGGGCCCGCTGGAAGGCGCCGTCGACTTTGTCTCCTGGATTCGAGAACGGTGCCAGGTCATCATTTTATCCGACACCTTCTATCAGTTTGCTTACCCGCTGATGCGCCAACTGGGATTTCCAACGCTCTTTTGCAATCAGTTGGAAATCGATCTCACCGGCCGCATCGTCAACTACCATATGCGGATGCCGAACCAGAAGAAACATTCGGTGGCCGCGTTCAAATTGCTCAACTTTTACGTCCTGGCCGCGGGCGATGCCTACAACGACACCGCCATGTTGGGAGAAGCCCACGCAGGGTTCTTCTTCTGCCCTCCGGAGCACCTTCCCAAAGAATTCCCGCAGTTTCCGGTCACGAAAACGTACGGAGAACTGCAAGCACGCTTCGCAGAGGCGGGAGACCTGAAATAGCTTTCAGCCCAGCGATCAGCTAACAAAGTGGGCTAGGCGGAATAAAAACTGACAGCGATTCCTCCCCGTTGATCACCTGCAGCACACGCCGGCCATACCGTTCTGCTTTCAGAGCGCCGATGCCTGAAATCTCCAACAAGGCTGCGGGCGTCACGGGTTTGTGACTGGCAATGGCCTTCAACGTCTTGTCGTGAAAAATCAGAAACGGCGCGACATCTTCTTCTTCGGCAAGCACCGTGCGGAGTTGCCGGAGCCGTTCAAAAAGCTGCGGGTCAGCCGGCAAGGTTCGCTGGGCCACCATGGACAGGGCCCTCTCGGGAGAAGGCTTCTTCGCCGGATGATCGGGCTGAACCTCTTCTGCCTGCTTCACCACCACTGCGCAGATCCCTTCCAGGATCTCCTGTCCTCTGCGTGTGACATCGAGAGTGGGATATTCCGTGCCTTCGACCTGAAGATGACCCGAGTCGATCAACGTCTTTACCAGACCAGTCATGGCCGGCTTCGAATACCTACGGTACGTTCCGTATGTCGGACAGGCTTCTGCGCCATAGGCCAGCATCGCTTTCGAACGGCTTCCGCGGAGAATCTCGACAATTCGGCTCACGCCGAACCGACCCATACACCAGGACACAGTTTCCAAGATGGCCTTCGCGACAGTCGCATCATCGTGGGAGACCTCCCTGGTCGGTTGCCGCATCGGCGCAACACAGCGATCGCAAAGTCCGCAGGGGCCCAAGGCCCGTTCATCGTCATCGCTGAAGTACTCGAGTATTGCGAGCTGCCGGCATGTCGAGACCGACACATATCCCAGCATCTCTTGAAGGAGTGTCTTCATCCGCTCGGCACGGTCTTTACCTTCTGCATCTTGCGATGCCTGCTGAATGAAATATTCTTGCGTGGCCAGATCCCGCTCATGGAACAGCAACACGCAGGCGGCGAGCCGCCCGTCCCGACCAGCCCGCCCGACCTCCTGGTAATAGGCCTCCACACTTCCCGGA
>DATNCR010000040.1:0-3776 GCA_035607135.1 Nitrospiraceae bacterium | reverse complement strand
CAGCAGTCTTGATCCGGCTCGATCGATATGGCAAAGCTGCCGATCTGCTGAGCCTGGTCCGTAATTTCCAGCTTGTCCATGCCGATGAGCGGCCGCAGAATCGGCAGTTCTGCCGCCTCTTCGATGACGGTCAGATTCTCGGGGGTCTGGGAGGCGACCTGCCCTAAGCTATCGCCCGTGACGAGTCCCCAACATTGTTCGCGTCTCGCTAATTCCTGCGCAATGCGGATCATGACGCGCCGGTAGAGCACCACACGATAGGCGGCCGGCGCGTTCGCAACAATGTCCTGTTGGATCTCTCCAAATGGAATGACATAGAGCTTCGATGTGTATTGATGGATCGTAAGAAGCTGCACGAGTTCGTGGACCTTCTCTTCCGAGGCGCGACTGACAAGTGGTCGGCCTGAGAAGTGGACGAAGAGGGCTCGGCACCCGCGCTTCATCATGCGATAGGCTGCGACCGGCGAATCGATTCCTCCGGAGATCAAGCAGGCCACTTTTCCGCTGACTCCCACCGGCATTCCGCCCGGCCCCTGAAGCTTGTTGGTCGCGTAGTAGACCTCTTTGGAGAGCAGTTCAAGATAGACGGTGAGATCGGGGTCTTTCAGGCTGACCTTTTTTCCGGTTTCTTTGCAGATGGCCGCGCCGACCTCCCGCGCGACTCCCATGGAGGTCAGCGTCAAACGCTTGTCGGCTCGTTTCGCCGTTACACGAAAGGTGGAAAAGGATTCCGATCGGAGCGCCTCGATAATTGCCTTGCTGAGCGCGCCCAGGTCCGGATGGGCCAAATCGAGCGGCAATCCATGGGCCAATGAAAAGTTGGCGATTCCGAACACTCCTGAGAGTCGTGTGATAATGGTCTGGTCAGGAACTGCCTCAGGCAGGACTACGCGAATCCGGCTGCGAAGGTTTTCGACGCGTCTGATGCCGAGATCTTTCAGCGTCCATTGGATGTTGCGTACAAGTCGCTCCTCGAAGTATTCCCGGTTGCGGCCTTTGAGTGCGAGTTCGTGGTAGTGGACGATGGCGCAGCGCATAATTTATTGGGATGCTGGAAATGGCAAACTTCTCATCCGCCCAGCCCCGGCGGTTACTTCACCTGCCCGCCCTGAGTTTGCCAATATAGCCTCCTTGCTCAGGGACTCGTCTCGCCTGCGGCCTTGTTGGACGACGATTTTGAGCATCCCTGGAGAGGATCTAGAGGTTATGGCTACCTGATTCCAAGAAACGCTCGGCGTCGATGGCGGCCATGCAGCCGGAGCCGGCAGCAGTCACGGCTTGGCGGTACGTCGAGTCCTGGACATCGCCGGCGGCGAAGACGCCTGGCACACTTGTGGCCGTTCCTTGTGTTGTACGGATATACCCCTTGGCGTCCATGTCCAATTGGCCGCTGAAGAGATGAGTGTTGGGACGGTGCCCGATCGCGACAAAGACGCCTGCACAAGGCATCTCCGTGACCTTGCCGGTCACGAGATTCTTGATTCGCACGCCTGTCACCCCGTCATTCCCAAGAATATCTTCGATGGCGGAGTTCCAGACGAACGCGATCTTCTCGTTCTTCATGGCACGGTCTTGCATGATCTTGGAGGCCCGCAGCTTATCGCGCCGGTGGATGATCGAGACCTTGGTCGCGAACTTGGTCAGGAAGGTCGCTTCCTCCATTGCACTGTCGCCCCCGCCGACCACAATCAGCTCCTTACCCTTGAAAAAGAACCCGTCGCAGGTTGCACAGGTTGAGACACCGTGCCCGGTAAGGCGCACCTCGTTTTTCAACCCGATCTGAATGGCCGATGCCCCGGTTGCAATGATAATGGTTTTGGTGTGCACGGTGTGTTCGCAGTCGATCGTAAGCGAGAACGGTCCCGTCTTGAGATCAACCGCACTCACGTCACCGGTCAGAAACTCCGTGCCGAACCGTCCTGCTTGGGCCCGCATTTCCTTCATGAGCTCCGGGCCCGTGATGCCCTTGGCAAAGCCAGGATAGTTTTCGACCTCCGTCGTCGTAGTCAGTTGTCCGCCTGATTGCCAGCCTTCTATAAGCAGAGGCGAGAGATTCGCCCGCGCGGCATAGACCGCCGCGGTGAGTCCTGCCGGTCCCGAGCCGATGATCACGATGTTTCGCATACGGGAAAATTTAACACAAGGGGTGAGGGAATGCACGGCTGCGAGTTAGGCGAGTAGGCGCAAGCTCTTCAATAATCGACCGACTTGTCTGCGGAGTGAAGTCCGAGAGAGCGTCCCATCTAATACGTGGTCCGTTCGTTGGATCTTCTTTGCCAACGGCATTTGACTGCGGATGCGTCGAAGCGCTTCAGCACGGGAAAGTCCATTTCTTTTCTTGAGACGCGCGAGTTGTGTTTCCTGGTCGGCACTAACCACGATGATTTTATCCACTCGCTTGTCGATACCAACTTCGAAGAGGAGAGGTACGTCATAGATCACCACCACCTTGGGGTCGTTTCGTACAGCTTGCCTTGTCAATTTGACCTGCTGGCGGGCGACCCGGGGATGAATGATCCGCTCAAGGCGGCGTAACTTGACTCGATTGTTAAAGACGACTGCACCCAGGGCCTGGCGATTGATGGTGCGATCGGAGGTGAGCACCGTCTTACCGAACGTGTTTACGATCGCATGCCATGCCGGTTTGCCTGGTTTGACGATGTCCCGCGCAAGCTCATCGGCATCGATGACGACGGCGCCGCATTGCTTGAACATCTTGGCGACGGTGCTTTTGCCTGTGGCGACGCCGCCTGTGAGGCCGACCACAATCATGGGTGCGGAGCATAACACGCGAGTTCTTGCCTCACAATCAACAACGCCGATTGACTTCCAGCAGGGGAGGTCTGTAAGAGATCCTGCATGAAACACGTCGCGTTACTGGGTCTCCTCACGTCGTTTGTGTTCTGGAATTTCGGCCTAGTGGTGGCTGACGAAGGGTCGCGACTCGGTCCTCGGACTCTCGTGGTTGCGCTGGATGGAACCGGCGACTACATATCTCTTCAGGAAGCGGTGGATGCCGCCATGAAAGGCGACACGGTCTTTGTCAAGGCGGGCCACTATCCTCAGGACGTGACCATTCACAGCAAAGAGAAGATCAAGTTCGTCGGGGCTGGAGCGGATCAGGTGACCATCCTGGGACGCGATATTGTGGTGGGCGCACTCCACGTGGGCAAGTGGCCCTATGGGGCGACGGATATTGAAATCAGTGATATGAGCATCAATGACCGGGGTGGTCATGCTGTCGGTTTGTTCAATGGGCAAGGGATTGTTCTCCGACGGGTTAAAATTAATGGCATGTTATTCAGCCAGCAAGTTCACGATGTGCGGATAGAAGATAGTGTCATCGGGGGAAGCGAGACGACCGGCGCTCAGTTTGCCGATTCAGAAGCCGTCCTCATCGGGAATTTCATTCATGATAATGACCATGGTGTGTCGATTGCCGGCAAGTCGATTGTGCGCTTGGAACGAAACGTGATTACCCGAAGTCTATTTGAAGCCGTCGTGGTGAGTGATCGTGCCCAAGCTGTGCTGGTGAGCAATACGTTGGTCAAGAATGGTGGCGGTGCGGCGTTCCTCGGACAATCCCAGAGTGATGTCACTGGTAATGTCGTCGGGCTCAATCGAGTTGGTTTTGTGATTGCTCCATCCAGTCAGATCAGCACCGCGTTCAATGCCTTCTACAACACGGAAGGTGATTACCTTCGGGTAGGTAATCCAAATCAACCGGCCCCGGAACTAAGGGCCCAGTCAGATATTACCGGTGACCCGCACTTTGT
>DATNCR010000031.1:0-7208 GCA_035607135.1 Nitrospiraceae bacterium | reverse complement strand
GAGAAAGATGTCAGCGGTCGGTCTTGCGGGCGCGTTCGGCGATCTTCTTGCGGAGGCGGGCTTTTTCGAGGCTAATTTCGGCTTCTTTGACTTCGGACGGCAGGCCGCCGGCCTTCAGACGCTGTTCGGCCTTCTCCACTGACGCTTGCGCGCGGTCAACATCGATGTCTTCGGACTTTTCGGCGATCTCAGCCATGACCGTGACTTTTGTTGGAGTGACCTCTGCAAAGCCCCAAAGGACCGCCATATGGGTGGTCACATCCCCGACGCGATAGCGCAGTTCACCAATGCGCAACATGGAAAGGAAGTGACAGTGTCCAGGCAACACACCGAATTCACCCTCTGAGCCTGGGGCAATCACCTCATCCACCTGCTGGCTCAAGAGCAATCTCTCTGGCGTCACAACCTCGAGCAATAACCTTCCTGCCATGTCTCTCCTACGTGTCTATCAACAGGTCTCAGCAGGCGGGATGCTCTGACGTGCGCGCATCGAACGAGCACAGTTTCACCGTGCGCGTTCTGCGAGCACAAGAGCGCCTGCCTGCTTAGACCTTCACACCCATCTTTTCCGCCTTCGCAATCACTTCTTCGATCGGGCCAACCATATAGAACGCCTGTTCCGGCAGGTGGTCGTATTTGCCATCGAGAATCTCTTTGAAGCTGCGCACCGTGTCTTTGAGCTTCACATACTTCCCTGGCGATCCGGTGAACGCCTCGGCGACGTGGAATGGCTGCGAGAGGAAGCGTTGGATCTTCCGTGCGCGGGCCACGGCCATCTTGTCGTCTTCCGATAATTCGTCCATGCCGAGAATGGCGATAATGTCCTGGAGATCTTTATACCTCTGCAAGACGGACTGGACTCCACGGGCTACCTTGTAATGATCTTCTCCGATAACTTGCGGATCGAGAATCCGTGAGGTGGAGTCGAGCGGGTCGACGGCCGGATAGATACCCAACTCGGCCAATTGTCGTGATAACACGGTCGTCGCATCCAAATGGGCGAAGGCTGTCGCCGGCGCCGGATCGGTGAGATCGTCAGCCGGCACATAGATGGCTTGCACCGAAGTGATCGATCCACGTTTGGTGGAGGTGATGCGTTCTTGTAGCTGCCCCATCTCGGTCGAGAGGGTGGGTTGATAGCCTACGGCGGACGGCATACGACCGAGCAATGCCGACACTTCTGAACCGGCCTGGGTAAACCGGAAGATGTTATCCACAAAGAGCAACACGTCCTGCTTTTCTTCGTCGCGGAAAAATTCGGCGACAGCCAGTCCGGTCAACGCGACGCGCAGACGTGCGCCGGGCGGTTCATTCATCTGGCCATAGACCAGTGCGACTTTCGACTTGGTGAAGTCCTTTGGGTCGATGACCTTCGATTCCTGCATTTCATGCCAGAGGTCGTTGCCTTCACGAGTCCGCTCGCCGACACCCGCGAAGACCGAGAAACCACCGTGGTGCAACGCAATGTTGTTGATCAGCTCCATAATGATGACGGTCTTGCCGACTCCGGCACCGCCGAAGAGACCGACCTTGCCGCCTTTGCTGTACGGCTCGAGAAGATCGACGACCTTGATGCCAGTTTCAAGGACTTCGGTCTTCGTGTCCTGATCTTCGAGTCTCGGCGCAGGCCGGTGAATGGGATAGGTCTTTGTCGTCTTGATGGGCCCCATTTCATCAACTGGTTCGCCCAATACGTTGATCAGTCGCCCAAGTGTCTCACGGCCAACAGGCACAGAGATTGGCGCGCCCGTATCCTGCACATCCATCCCACGCGTCAGGCCGTCGGTCGTGGACATCGCGATACCGCGGACACGGTTTTCGCCAAGGTGCAGCGCAACTTCAAGGGTGATACGGACAGCCGGTGTGCCGGCGGTCTTATTCTCTTCCTGAATCACTTTGAGGGCATTGTAAATGTTCGGCAGCTGCCCGGGAGGAAACTCCACGTCGACCACCGGTCCGATGACCTGAATGACTTTTCCTATGCTCACAGCTCACTCCTTCTTCAACGTGGCAGACTATTTCAGCGCTTCGGCGCCGCCGACAATATCCATCAGTTCTTTGGTAATGGCGCTCTGGCGGGTCTTGTTGTAGTGCAAGGTCACTTTCTTGATCAGTTGTCCTGCGTTCCGGGTCGCGCCGTCCATCGCCGCCATCCTGGCGCCATGTTCGGCTGCGGCTGATTCCAGGAGAATGCGAAACGTCTGCGTCTGGAAATGTTTTGGAATAAATACGTTCAAGAGGGCGGCTTCATCCGGTTCGTAGAGATAACTGCCGCCAGTCATGCCTTCCGCCTGTGTTATCCCAAACTCGGCTGCGGCATCGATGGGGAACAGTTTCTCCACGATCACACGCTGCTGAATGGCTGACTTGAATTCGTTATAGACAACGTAGAGTTCGTCAAACGTGCCCTTGACGAAATGGTCGGTCAGATCGCCACCGATATCGATGGCGTGTTCGAACGAGAGCTTATCGAAGATGCCGGTCCATTCTTGCCTGATCGGCCAGGTGCGCCGACGAAAATAGTCACGGCCTTTGCGCCCCACGATGCTTAAGTTGACCTGGATTCCCCGGGATTCGCATTCCCTGACAAACTCTGTACTTTTCCGCACGATATTGCCATTGAACCCACCGCACAGCCCGCGATCGCTCGTGACCACGAGCACTTCGACCTTCTTTCCTTCGCGCTTCTGTAGCAGAGGATGCGAAGATCGGTTCACACGCTGGCTCAAATTACTGACGACACCCCGCATCTTGAGGGCGTAAGGACGCGCGGCCAGAATGCGGTCCTGTGCTCGTTTCAGCTTCGCCGCCGCCACCATCTTCATGGCCTTGGTAATCTTCTGTGTGTTTTTAAACGCCGCAATCTTACGACGTAGCGATTGAAGACTCGGCATGGTCTCCTAGTTTTTAGCAATCAGCCTTCAGCTCTTCGTTTATGACTGAGAACGACACGCTGATGACTACTTGGCGCCGTACCCCATCTTTTGCTTAAAGGTCACGATCATCTCTTTCAGTCTGGCAGCGACCTTGTCATCGATCTTCCCGATACTCGCAATTTCTTTCTTCAGATCCGAATGGTGCTGTTGCACGTAGTGCAGCAGGTCGCCTTCAAATTGCTGCACTTTATCAACGGGGACATCGTCCAGGTATCCGTTGACGCCGGCGTAAATAGACAGCACTTGATCGGCGACCGGCATGGGTTTGTATTGCCCCTGTTTGAGCAACTCCACCATTCGGACGCCGCGCGCAAGCTGCATCTGCGTCGCTTTGTCGAGTTCGCTGCCGAACTGCGCGAACGCTGCCATTTCCCGATACTGGGCGAGGTCGAGCCGAAGGGTACCGGCCACCTGTTTCATGGTCTTGATTTGAGCCGAACCTCCGACGCGGGAGACCGACAGGCCCACGTTAATTGCGGGACGAATACCGGAGTAGAATAGATCGCTGCCGAGATAAATCTGTCCATCGGTAATCGAAATGACGTTGGTCGGTATGTAGGCGGACACGTCGCCGGCTTGCGTTTCAATGATCGGCAGTGCGGTCAGACTGCCCCCGCCGAGTTTGTCGCTGAGCTTGGCTGCACGCTCCAACAACCGGGAGTGCAGATAGAACACGTCGCCCGGATAGGCTTCGCGGCCCGGCGGACGACGGAGCAACAGAGACAATTGGCGATAGGCCACGGCGTGCTTGGAGAGGTCATCATAGACGATCAGCGCATGTTTGCCGTTATCCCGGAAGTACTCGCCGATGGCGGCACCGGAGAAGGGGGCAAGATACTGCATGGGTGCCGCATCGCTTGCGCTGGCCGCGACCACGATGCTGTAGTCCATCGCGTGGCTCTCTTCAAGCGTCTTGACGACGCGTGCCACGGTTGACCGTTTCTGGCCGATGGCGACATAGATACAAAAGACGCCGAGGCCCTTTTGATTGATGATCGTATCGACGGCAATGGCCGTCTTGCCGGTCTGTCGGTCGCCGATGATCAATTCTCGCTGTCCGCGGCCGATAGGGATCATTGCGTCAATGGCCTTGATGCCCGTTTGCAAGGGCTCGCGTACTGACTGACGTGTGTTGACCCCGGGCGCCACGACTTCAATACGGGACGAGAGCGACGAGTTGATCGGGCCTTTCCCATCGATCGGCTGGCCGATCGCGTTCACCACGCGACCGATCAAGGCATCGCCGACTGGAATCTCTGCAATACGTCCCGTGCGTTTGACAGGATCGCCTTCCTTGACGCCGACATCGTCGCCCATCAACACGGCGCCGACGTTGTCTTCTTCAAGATTCAGTGCGATCCCGTAGAGACCGCCGGGGAACTCGAGCATTTCGCCGGCCATGGCGCCATCGAGACCATAGACCTTGGCAATCCCATCTCCCACCTGTATAACGGAGCCGGTCTCTTTGACGTCGACCGGTTTGTCGAAGCCCTTGATCTTTTCTTTGATGATCGAACTAATCTCTTCTGCCTTGATCTGCATCGCTACTCCTTCGTCAACAGACTCTGCATCGCGTGTAATCGCCCACTGACGGTGCTATCGACCACCGTGCTGCCGAGATGGATCTGCAGACCGGCAAGGTGGCGGGCATCCGTGTGAAAGGTAATATCGACTTGGCGCTTGAGCATGGTGCGCAAGCGTGTGCTGATTCGATCTTGTTCAGCCGGGGGTAAGGTTGTCGCTGAGGACACAGTGATCTGCTGGATGCCCTTGGACGCATCGGCAAGTTTCGCGAAGGCCTCAGCGATTTCAGGAATATAGCCCACGCGATTCTTTTTCACCAACTGTCCGAGAAAGGCTTTTCCGATGGGAGGACAGCCCAGGCGAGAACCGAGTTCTGCAAGGACGGTGGTTTTGACCTCGGCACCAAAGACCGGCGAGGCCACAATGTGGCGCAACGCGACGGAGTCCTTGATCGCTTGACCCAGCCCCGTTAAGGCTTCGCGGGTTGATTCGATGGTGGATGTGTCGAGTAGCTCAAACAACGCCTGTGCGTAACGTCGCGCCACTGCTGGCTTTCTCACTATAGGAATCCGTTCGCTCTTGTTGACAAAGAAATAAATGTTCGTGCTTCTGCACGAAAAGCCGCGCGCAAAGTTAGCATTGGCAGATAAGAACTGTCAATACGATGACACGAGTCATGAATACAGTTAGAACGATTGAATGATGCCGCCGCCGAGGACGTGATCATTTCGATAGAAGACCGCTGACTGTCCCGGGCTCAAGGCGCGTTGTGGTTCGTGGAAGACAATGCGAAGAATATTTCCTGACAAAGACTGGACGGTAGCAGGCGTGACAGCAGTGGCATACCGGACCTTGACCATGACCTCCGTTGATCCAGTAAGAAGTGTGGAGTCGAAGAGATTCAGATCTGCGACGTCACACTGACTACGTCGCAGTGATTCTTCTGGTCCAAGAACGACGGTGTTGGTAGCGGGCGATACCTCTTGAACATAGAGCCTACGGCCTGTCGAAATTCCGAGACCTCGTCGTTGCCCCGGCGTGTAGAAGGCGATCCCTCCATGGTCGCCTAAGTATCGGCCTGCCTCATCCACGAAGGCCCCTGGCCTCTTAGCGGCAGGGGCTTCTTTTTCGATGAAGGTACGATAATCACCATGGCTCACGAAGCAGATTTCCTGGCTCTCCTTCAATTCATCTACGGGAAGCCCTAAGGCCTCTGCTTCCTTCCATACGTCTGCCTTCTGCAGGCCCCCCACAGGAAAGAGAAGGCGATTGAGCCAGGACTGACGAAGACGATAGAGGAAATAGCTTTGATCCTTCTTGAGGTCGGTTGCTCGCTGAAGAGTCGATAGCCCATTGGTTTCGCCAATGCGAACATAGTGGCCAGTCGCCACGAACGTGATCCCGCGTGCGCCCGCAAGCTCAATGAGACCCCGCAGTTTGACGCGCTCATTGCACCGGACACAGGGATTGGGTGTTGTGCCTTCGAGATAGCCAGCAACAAAGTCGTCGATGACTCCGGCCCGAAACGTGTCTCTGGTATCGACGACCTCATGCGAAATCTTCAATGTCTGCGCCACATACCGGGCAATGCCGACCTTGCAGCATCCACGTTCCTCCCAACGTTTGGAGACCGCGACTGTTTCGTCCTCGTGTTCCCAAACCTGAAGCGTGACGCCGTAGACGTCATAGCCCTGTCGGGCCAGAAGTGCTGCGGCGACAGAACTGTCCACTCCACCGCTCATGCCGAGGAGAACTGTTGGACGAGCCATAAGGCCGCCATTGTACTGAGGAGAGAAGAAAAGGGCTAGAGGGGGGGTTCCCCTCTGTCTAATGGGCGGATGCTAGAAGACCGGGAGAGACATCGACCGAAAGGGTGCGTTCGTTGCTCCAGTGATGAGCACCCATGTCACACATTCCTTGGAATTGTGAGCCTTCCTCGATTGCAATGACAGGGGTCCGAATATCGCCGACCAGAACACCGGGCTTTAAGATGTGAACCTTTTCAATGGCCGTGATGGTGCCGTTGATCTTGCCGCTATTCATGAGCACCCCGGCGCATATAATACCTTCAATCACCGCGTGCTCTCCGACAATTAACGTTCCTGTTGTATGAATCTCGCCTTCGACGCGCCCATCAACCCGAACGGTTCCATCAAACGTTACGACGCCCTTGAAGTCCGCCCCTTTCCCCAAAAGGGTAAAGTTTTCGTTGTGCTGTTCGGCTTGCTGGCTCCGTTCTTTCGCTGCCCACATGATCGCCTCCTAAGATTCTTCCCATACGTGTGTGGTCTGTCACCACACAAAGAATGAGAGGTGGAAATACCTACAGGTTAACATCCTCTAGCCATTGACTCGCTTAATGCCAGGGGGCATGATCATTCCAACGGGATGCAGAGAGACCTCCCGAGGGACCTCGCGCACACCGTGAGCCATTTCGAGAGCTCCGTTGAATAGCACGCCATCTTCCATGGAAAGGACCGGTGTCTTGACACTCCCATTCATAACGGCCGGTGCCCGGAGCTTCACGCATTCTTTCGCAGAGACATCTCCGGTAACCTTTCCTTTAGATATAATGGTTCCGGCGGTAATTTTTGCCTGGACCACGGCCTCTTCACCAATCAGGAGCACCCCGTCGGTATGAATTTCTCCGTCGAGGTATCCATCAATTCTCACGGTGCCAGTATAGGTGATGGTGCCCTTGAATTCGACGCCCTTTCCCACAAAGGCGCTGATGTCCCCAGTCCCCTC
>DATNCR010000023.1:0-4990 GCA_035607135.1 Nitrospiraceae bacterium | reverse complement strand
CCACGCATTGCTAATTCGTACAGCGCCATGTCCATCGTTTGCATGCCGTCTTTCTGACTGGCCTGCATGATTCCGGGAATCTGGTGCAATTTACCCTCTCGAATGAGATTCCTGACTGCGGTCGTGGCGACCATGATTTCAAGGGCGGCGACACGCCCGCCTGCTTTCTTCTTTAACAGGGTCTGCGTGATGACCGCTTCCAAGGCTTCTGCAAGCTGCGTACGAATCTGGGACTGTTGGTTTGGAGGAAAGGCGTCGATGATGCGGTCGACGGTTTTCGGCGCACTGGACGTGTGGAGCGTGCCAAAGACCAAGTGGCCCGTTTCCGCAGCAGTCAGCGCGAGCTGGATGGTTTCCAGGTCGCGCATTTCACCGACGAGGATGATGTCCGGGTCTTCGCGAAGGGAGGCCCTCAGCGCGTTCGCGAACGACAGGGTATGAACGCCCATCTCCCGCTGATTCACGAGGCATTTTTTCGTTTTGTGGATAAACTCGATCGGATCTTCGATGGTGATGACGTGGCCTTCGAAGGTGTTGTTCAGATAATCGACCATGGACGCGAGCGTCGTCGACTTACCGGACCCGGTTGGGCCGGTCACAAGGATCAGCCCCTTTTCCCGATCGCAGAGCTGTCGCACGATCGGAGGCATGCCGAGCTTTTCCATCGGAATGATCTCGGTGGGAATGTTTCGGAAGACAGCGCCGAGCCCGCGGTTTTGGAGGAAGACATTGACGCGGAAACGGGCGATGTCACCTAATTCAAAGGAAAAGTCACACTCGCGCTTTTCCTCGAAATTTTTCCGCTGGGTATCGCTCATCATGTCATAGATCAGTGAGTGCGTCTCTTCTGTGGTGAGTGGGGGATGGTCGAGTTTCTTGAGGTCCCCGTTCATACGGATCATCGGTGGTTCGCCGGCGCTGATGTGGCAATCCGACGCGCCCTCCTTTGCCGTGAAGGTTAGGAGCTTCGAAATATCCATGAAGAGGACTCCTCGCTAGGGTAAATGGTGAGGTGATGCCCATCGGCTCTCATGACTACTACGTGGGAGCATCATGCCATAGGGTAATCAGAAAGCAAGAAAATAGCCGGAAGCGATTGCGTGAATTCTTCGGTGGCTTACGCAGAGAGGTGAAGGGTTGGATCAGATCAGTCCCGCCGATTGCCCTGCGCGCTGAAATGCGGTGAGAGCGTGATCGATGTGGTTGGAGGTGTGCTCGGATGTCACCGTGACGCGGATGCGGCTGGTGTTGTCAGGAACGGTTGGAGGACGAATCGCCGGCGCATACACGCCTTCTGTGAACAGATGTTCGGCAAACGAGGTGGCGGTTTCTGCATTGCCGACAAGGATCGGCATGATTGGACTGACGCTGTGGGATAAGCGGAATCCAAGTTGCATCAATCCTGAGAACAACCGTTCACGGTTGGCCCACAGGCGTGCACGTCGTTCCGGTTCTCGTTGCATGACTCGCAAGGCAGCTGTGACCGCAGCAGCCGAACTCGGCGAGGGTGCCGTGGTAAAGATGAAGGACCGGCTTGTGTTAATGAGGTAGTGAATCAATGTCGAGGACCCGACGAGATAGGCGCCACTGCTACCGAAGGCTTTGCCCAGGGTCCCCATCTGAAACGGGAGGTCTGCATCAAGGCCGAAGTGTTCGGCCGTTCCTCGTCCATGCGGTCCCATCACTCCTGTGCCATGGGCATCATCGATATAGAGGTCGGCCTCATAGTTCTGGGCTAACCGCCAGAGCTCGGGCAACGGTGCAAGGTCTCCGTCCATACTGAACAGCCCGTCGGTCACAATCAGGGTCCGCCGCGATTTGCGTCGTGCGGACAGAAGGGACTGTAGGTGATCGGCATCATTGTGGCGATAGACTCGAAAGTCGGCTGCGCTCAGACGGCAGCCGTCGATCAGACTTGCGTGGCATAAACGATCGGCCAGGATCAACCCGCCTCGTCCGATCAGTGCAGGAATGGTTCCGATGTTGGCCAGGTAGCCGGAGCTAAACGTCAGTGCGGCTTCGGTCCCTTTGAACTGTGCCAGGACAGACTCTAACTCTTGATGCGGTGGCAGCGAGCCTGAGATCAACCGAGCGGCGCCGGCCCCGGTCCCAAACCGTTGGGTCGCCTCTATGGCCGACTGAACCACTTCCGGGTGCATAGCCATTCCCAAATAATCGTTCGAAGCGAGTAGGAGGATCTGGCGCCCCGCCATCTCAACCACAGGACCGACACCGGAGTGGAGCGGAGTGATGTGCCTGGTCAGATGTTGCGCAGCCAATTCATGTAGTCGTTTCTCATGCATGTGATCTGATCCATTGTTGAAGAGGGGAGAAAAAGTGTCTTCCGGTGACCGACACGTAACAGTTGCCTCATTGACAAAATCGTGACATCCTTAGTATAAGCGCGCACACAATCCGAGGAAACAGGTCTCACCCTCTCCGACGTATCCATCCATGAGCTACCGTATCAAGGTCCCGGCGAAAACGCTTCCAGTCGATGAAGCCCACATGTTGAGCTGGCTTGACCATACGGTGCATAGTTCACAGGGGTATCTACGCCCCTTGCTCATCAGTCTGGGAGTGGTGATACTCACGGCCACCGTGGTCGGAGGGGTCTTTTATGTTGACCATCAAGCTGCGCAGAAAGCACAAGATTTGGAGCGTGAGGCCGTGCGCTTCTTGACGGCTCCTTCTGCCAGCGATCCTCAGAAGGCCGATCAGACCCTTAAGGAAGCGATCGCGAAGTATCGGCAAATTGTCGATCAATATCCACGAACCGCCACAGCACCACTCGCCTTGTATTATTTGGGAAATACGTTGGTCCAGGCCAATGACCAGAGCGGGGCTATCGAGGCCTACCAGCGATTTCTGGCTTCCTACAGTTCGAATCCCTCAATGGCGGGGTTGGTGCAACAACGTTTGGCGTACCTCTACTTGCTCAAGGGAGACCGGGACCAAGCCGTGAAGGCTCTCACCGGAATCTTGGAGACCCCCGGTACCTTGAACCGGGATCAAGCGTTATTTGAGCTGGCGCGGCTGGAGGAATCACAATCGCGCCCTGAGGCGGCGTTGGCTCGCTATCAAGAACTGATCAAAACCTATCCGAATTCTCCTTTCACCAGTGAAGCGACGATTCGGACCAAGATCATGGATGTCAAGAAATCGCAAGACTCAGCGCCCGTCTCGACGTCGACCGCTCCAACCAGTGCTCCGGTACAGAAAACCCCCTCGGTTCCTCCTTCCTCACCAGAAAAGAAGAATCCCTAGCGGGATAGCCGTGTAACTCAGGTGAGATAATTAAAATCAATACTTGACGAGTTGTGCCCATCGCGCACGCGAGAGGCTTGGGAAGAGGTGCGTCCCAGGGCAAAGAGGCTCTCTTGGCAGACTCTGGGTAGGTGGGTGAAGTAGCCGTCGGGGTTGGGCGGGGCGAGCACAGAGATGATGTCAATGTGAGGTTAGCGGCTGATCATGAGAAAGTCGCCTGGTCGAATCGTTGAGTCGGAAAGGTTATTCCTCGTCTTGAGCGTCTTGAGCGGGACATGAAACCGCTTTGACACTTTTTTCAACGTGTCTCCCATGCGGACTTTATACCAGTGAGCGGCTCCGGCGTTCACAAATTGAGCTTTTGCTGAAATCGGTGGAAACTTGTAGGTCGGGATGTGATCAAGCAGTTGTTCCACTTTCACTTTCGTTCCCACGGGAACCTTCAGGTGGTAGGTCTCGTCGCCGGGGGGAGTTGCGTCTCGCCGCAGTTCAGGATTGAGGAGCCGAAGTTCTTCATAGGGAATACCGGTGACATTGGCGATCGCGCGGAAATGGACGGGTCGTGTCACGATCGCTTCTTCAAATTGATGTGGCTCGGCAGACTCCTGAGTGAAGCCATATCGATCGGGGTTCCTCGAGATAATCGTGGCGGCCATGAATCGCGGCACATATTCTTTCGTCTCGCGTCGAATCAGTCGTGTCTTTGAAATCTCGGAAAAGCTTTCGACCCGGGCTTTATGAAGCGCTCGCATCACCTTACCTTCTCCGGCGTTATAGGCAGCCATTGCGAGTGGCCAGTCACCGAAGAGGTCGTAGAGATCGCGGAGGTAACGTGCCGCAGCAACCGTTGACTTGATGGGGTCGCGGCGTTCATCAACGTAATGATCGACACGGAGCCCGTAGGCCTTGGCTGTCCCCTTCATGAACTGCCAGGGGCCTGTAGCTTTGGCTCGTGAGTAGGCGTGGGGGTTGAAGCCGCTTTCCACCAGCGAGAGGTAGACCAGATCGCTTGGGAGGTGAAATTCCGTGAAGATGGTATCGACAAGAGGCCGATAGCGACTGAGTCGGAGGAGCCACTGTTCAAAGCGATCGTGGATGGCCGTGTTGAAGTAGCGAATATGGGCCTGGACCGAGGGGTCCATGACAATCGGAACATTGTAGCTCGCATATGGTGTCTGACCAGTGGCGTTTCGAGAGGAGTTTTGTGTCAGGGACAGTTCGGCCGGAGGATTCAAGGCGTCTGAAAACCGCGCAGTCGCAGGTGAATTTCCCGCCGGGTTCAGCTGGAAAAGGTCTTCAGCCCTCGGAACGCTGCTCGTTGAGGCTGCAGGAGGGGGGAGGGCCTCCGATGGCGGGCCTTCGGTATCGAGGGGGACCAGGTTTTCGTCCGGGTCGTCTTCCGTCGCGGCATTCTCATCCGCAACAGTAGACCGTTCAACCATGGGTTCTGAAGGAGTTGCAGCCTGCGCTACCATAATGGAGGGAGCAGAGAAGGTGAACCAGACTCCGAGGATGAGCGCCATCGGGAGGACGGCATGTCCTGGCCTGGGTGGCATCATCGAAGCGCGGGGTGAGTCAGTCTTGTGTGTGAGGTTCGTCATCGTCTGTGAGGCTAGACTATCGACGGACTGTGCTCGTGTCAAGGAATTGCAAGAGGAATGACGCCCCTCCTTCGTAGTGCAGAGACCAGGCACACAGTATGAGCGCAAGATTGTAAGGGGAA
>DATNCR010000018.1:0-3156 GCA_035607135.1 Nitrospiraceae bacterium | reverse complement strand
TTGGATGCCATGGTCCATGTGGCGCGTCGCGTGAGTGGACTGCCGAAGGGGCGAGTCATGGGTATGGCGGGGGTACTCGATTCCGCCCGCATGCGTGCATTCATCGCCGCTGAACTGAGTGTGCCGGGTCCCGACGTGGCGGCAATGGTGCTGGGAGGGCATGGCGATACCATGGTACCGCTGTCGAGGTACACGACGGTAAAGGGAAGACCGGTCTCGGAGCTGATGTCGAAGGACCGACTGGAGGCGATTGTGAAGAGAACACGCGAGGGGGGCGCGGAAATCGTAAGTCTGTTGAATACAGGCAGTGCGTTCTATGCTCCTTCGGCCTCGGCCGTCAGCATGGTCGAGGCGATTGTACAGGACCAGAAGCGGGTGTTGCCCTGCGCGGTGCTCTGCGAGGGCGAATATGGATTAAAGGATGTCGTCGTTGGTGTGCCGGTCAGGCTGGGGCGTGGTGGGGCGGAGCAGGTGGTCGAGTATGAGCTGACGGCGGAGGAAAAGGCTTCATTGGCGGCCTCTGCGACCGCGGTGCGGGAACTCTGTCTTACGGTTGATCGATTAATGGCGTAACGTCATGCGAAGATGGTCCAGGCGCGCTTGACAGGAGAGCCGAGCCTACAGTACAGACAACGGCGTAGTCATACACAGAACGGGGAGAACTATGAAATTTCTTGAGAGTCCGATGCAGACGATGGCCGTAGGATTTGGGCTCGCCGTGGTATTGATCATGGGGTACCTCGCTATGGTCGGCGTGCCGGTCGGTGATGCAGACTGGGTGGGCTTGATCTTTCGCTGGGTCCATTTCTTGGCAGGAATCACCTGGATTGGGTTGTTATATTTCTTCAATCTGATTAATGCGGCGTTCTTGAAAAGTTTGGACGGTCCCACCAAGAACATCGTCATTCCCAAGTTGATGCCCGCCGCGCTGAACTGGTTCCGTCATGGTGCGACGGTCACGGTGCTTGCCGGGATTCTATTGTACCTCTACATGTATTCCAGAGGTGGAACCGGCGCGATTGCATTGGGAATCGGTGGTCTATTGGGCATCATCATGATGGCCAATGTCCATGCGATTATTTGGCCCAACCAAAAGAAGATTATTGC
The DNA here is from genome assembly GCA_035607135.1 of Nitrospiraceae bacterium. Taxonomy (GTDB): domain Bacteria; phylum Nitrospirota; class Nitrospiria; order Nitrospirales; family Nitrospiraceae; genus Palsa-1315. Next base: position 2,049 of record DATNCR010000018.1, on the reverse strand, counting down.
GGCGGTGACGGCGGCAGCCCAGGGGACTCCCGCGCCGGCGGAAATGGCCCAGTGGGGTCGGACCGCGCTGCTCGCTTCGCGGGTCAACTTCATGTTGTCGATTCCCATGCTGTTATTTATGGGAGCCGGTAGTCACTTTAGATAATAATGGTATATGACTGCCGACGGGGAAATCCGTCGGCAAGTCCATGCACCTTCCCTGCTCACGATCTTCAGCGCTTCTGCAATCTGTTCAGATGGCCTATATACCCGGTTCAGTATAGGGCAGTGGCCCTAAGTCGTTGAGATTCAGGCCTATTATCGTGGCATTACCTTGACGTACAAGGGCCAGGCACTTTATAGTATCGCTCCACTTCATTGAGCCAAATGGGTAAGGAAGGGTGCATGACGACTACGGCTGAACCACGGGTGCTTCAAATTCTTGAAGGTGCTCCTTGGGATATCAAGGCCTACCGGAAGGTCGGGGGCTACGAGGCTTGGGAGAAGTGCGTGAAAGAATTGAGTGCCAACGATATCGTCAATGAACTGAAGAAAGCCGGGCTCCGCGGGCGTGGCGGTGCTGGATTTCCCACCGGCATCAAGTGGGAAAAGGTCCTCAATCATCGGGTGAAGGATCACTACTTCGTCTGCAATGCCGGCGAACATGAACCGGGAACGTTTAAAGACCGTTATTTGCTCAAGCAAGCGCCGCACCAACTGATCGAAGGTTGTCTCATAGCAGCCTACACCGTCCAAGCCAAGGCGGCGTTTATCTATGTGAATCATGAATACCACGAAGAACGGGAGAATCTAAAAAAAGCGTTGGCGCAGGCAAAGGCTCAAGGGTTTTTGGGTACCAATATCCTGGGGAGTGGCGTGAATCTCGATCTGGAAGTCTTTGAAGGTCACGGGAGTTACGTAGCCGGTGAAGAAACCGCGATGCTCGAATCCATGCAAGGGCGTCCAGCGATGCCCAGACAGAAGCCGCCGTTCTACCCGACGGACTTCGGCCTTTATGGAAAGCCGACGTTGGTCAACAATGTCGAAACCTTATGCAACATTCCTCGGATCCTCCTGAAGGGTGTGGCCTGGTTTACGCAGGTCGGCACAGAGAAGTGCCCAGGTACGATGATGTTTTCCCTGAGCGGCGCCGTAAATAGCCCCGGTGTCTATGAGATGCCGATGGGTACCACGATCAGGGAACTCGTGGCCACGTGTGGTGGAGGGGTACCGGGAGGACGTAAGATCAAGGCGGTGTTTCCCGGTGGGCCGGCATTCTCGATGGTGACAGCCGATCAACTCGATCTGACGATGGATTTCGATTCGTTGAAGAAAGCCGGCACCGGGCTTGGGTCGGCCGGTGTGATCGTGGTCGATGATGCGACGTGCATGGTAGCGCTGGCGCTCAAGTTCTCCAATTTCTTCAAAGTCGAGAGTTGCGGGCAATGCCCGCCCTGTCGAATGGGGACCATTAATCTCGCCGCGCTCATGACCAAGATAGAGGAGGGTACGGGGACGGAGAGAGATCTGGAAAGTCTCCTACAGCTCTGTGGATTTGTGAAGGGGACAGGCTATTGCACACTGGTCACCGGGGCTGCCGTCTTGGTTCAGAGCAGCATGAAATTGTTTCGTCACGAGTTTGAAGAACATATTCGATTGCAGCGCTGTCCCTATCAGCCAGTGGCGACCGCTGCAGCGGTGCATTGAGGGGGATTCGCGATGCCGCGGGTGACGTTTCTCCATGCTGATGGCAAGAGCGGAGAAGTTGAGGCCAATACGTCGTTGCTGGAGGCCTCGAAGCTGCTCGGATGTTCGTTGAATCACGATTGTGGTGGGAACGCTTCCTGTACCACATGCCGGGTCGAAGTGCAGATCGGGGCCGAGAATCTGTCGGAGATCGACTTTGATGAACAGGATCTCCTCGATCGTGAAGCCCTCAGTGAGCCGTGGCATCGGCTTGGATGCCAGGCCAAAGTGCTTGGAGATGTGGTCGTGCTGGTGCCGGATGGCAAGTGGGTTGCACCCACGGTGCAGCGGTCGGAGTCAGAGGGTATTGAAATCCAGTAAAGA
>DATNCR010000336.1:0-4155 GCA_035607135.1 Nitrospiraceae bacterium | reverse complement strand
CAGCATGGATAACGATCTGGCTTTCGCCTGCATCGACCGTTGCTGTGGCGTCACCCTTTGGGCGATCCAGGATAATCCCAACTGCAAGGATGTCAGCGTCTGGCCGAACTCATCGTGAAGCTCGCGCGCGATCGCGGTCCGCTCACTCTCGCGCAGGAGTTGCAGGTTTGCTGCGAGGGCCCGCAGCTCATCGCGCGAATGCTCAAGCTGCTCTTCGGCCTGCTTCAAACGCACAACCATGACGTGGCGCTCACCGACAATTGCGTCCACCTGGTGGGTCTTGAGCGCGTGAACGAGCGCCTCGGCCTCATCCATCCTGATCTTCATTCTGCGGGCTGGTGGGTTCCGATGATTCATCGCTCGCCACCGATCAGTCGGAGCGTGGCAAGGACTTTCTTCGTATCGGTGAGGTTGCCCAACACGGAAACCCCAAGGCGAGGCTTGAGCATGATCAACATGGGCGTCAACAATACGGAATGTTTGAGAGCGATCGCGGGATCCTTTAACACATCTACGATGTCGATCTGATAGCGTCCCTTGAGGTACTCCTCGCATAGCTGAGTCAAATTTCCCCTGGCTTGGGTGGAGTTCGACTCATTGCCGGCCACGAAGAGTCGGAAAGCATAGGCTTTACCTCCTGCCACTACGGCTCCATTCCCCGCGCGCCTGCCAGCGTTAATCATTGGCGTACATTTCTCCCATATCCCGAAAGAGAAGAGATCTGCTCATGGTATCGCGAGCTAGGCCTTCACCAGATCGATCCCTCGATCGGTGATTCGGTATTCATGGAATCGATCAGAATGCTTCGAGCCTCTTGATTTCATGACGATCAACTGGCGTTTCATCGAGCCGCCGATCGAGAGTTGGGAGAGAACGACCACGGTATCGATGATGGACGAAATGCCGATACCGCTGATCTCCCCGGTGACATCAGGGCCGATAGCCTGGTTGAGATAGAAACAGGTAATCCCACGCTCTTTACAGGTATTCAGCACCCGCATCAGGTATTCAAATGCCGCCTGCTTCGAGCCCATTCGATTGCATGCGGAAATCGCATCCACGACCACGTGTTGGGGGTGAATCTCATCCAGAGCATTCAGGGCATGAAGCAAGTGTTCCTCCACTCCCATCGCTTCTGGCAAGTAGGACTGGATCACCAACTTTCCGCTCTTGATCATGGGCGCGAGGAGAATGCCCGGGCTCAGCATGTTGCTGACCATCGATTCCGGCGACTCCTCGAAATTGAGATACAGCACTCGCTCGCCGCGCTTGCAGGCAGCCTGAGCGAACGAGCAGGCCAGCGTGGTCTTCCCTGCGCCGGGACCTCCCGCGATCAGGATGCTGGTCCCTCGTCTATATCCGCCGCCAAGCATGCCATCCAGCTGAACTTGACCGCTGGACACATGGGGACCGGGGGAACGGTGCTGCAACACGTTGCTGGTAATCGGGATGACGTTGATGCCGTTCTCACCGATGATGAAGGGATATTCATTGCGGCCATATCCCGAACCACGATACTTGACCACTCTCAATCGGCGCGTGGTGATCTGACCCGTGACGCGCTGGTCGACGTGAATGACACAATCCGCCATGAAGTCCAAAAACGCGTACCGGAAGGGAGACTCGTCCTTCTGGACAGTTTTGACCGTCATGATTGCGGTCAATCCCTTGTTCAAGAGCCATTCGTGCATCGCATATAACTCCTGACGCTCGCGCGAGGGGCTATCGTACAAATGCAGGAGCGTGTCCACGGCGTCAAACACAATGCGCCGGGCTCCCATCGCCTTGGCCTGATGATCCAGGATAGCCAACAACCCTTTGACGGAGAAGTCGCCGGAGATCACCAGATCTGGGTTCACACGCGCATCAATCAGGAGCAGCAAGTTCTTCCGCTCCAACGTCGCCAGGTCCCACCCCAGACTCCTGGCATTTTGACGTACAGCAGCGGCACGTTCCTCGAACAGCACCAGAATACCCGGCTCGCCCGCGCCGGCGCTGTGCAGCAGGGACTGCAAGCCCATCAGGCTTTTCCCGCTCCCGGGACCGCCGCTGAACAGCGTCATGCGTCCGGCAGGGAGGCCATCGCGTAACACCTCATCCAGCCCGACAATGCCGGTCGGAACCTTCTTGATCGCTTTCCTTCGCTCTTGCTGTCCTGCCGGGTCCTTGTGTTTCACCCTTCGTGTTCGTGTGGCCACCGCAGGCCCTCCTTTATTCTACGATTTATCCTCAGGCAGTCACCGAAAGCGCTTGGGGGAAGATTGCGAATTTGACGCACTGTATATCCAAACAAGCCACATGTAACGGACGTTTCAGATCAGCGCATGGTCCGGGCCACCCGACGACCTCTGCGGCAGCCAGGGCTCGCCGGCTGTCAACTTCCGGCAGTGGGTCGGTTTCAAATGGGGACATTAGCATTTACCACCAACCGAAAAGTGGTCAAAATTGAGCATTTTTCGATTGGTTCTTGCGGTAATAATTCCATTTGGAAATTGACGTGCGGAGGCCTTGCTGAAGGCAAACTAATCCGCTGCCCAGCGTTCACATTGCCTCCCGCTGAATTCGGGCACCTCAGCCACTTCGTCAATTGTCAGAAGAAGTCTGACCTAGACTCTGTGAGGGAAGCATTATGGTGAGTGTCGTACTGGCGGACGACCATGTTGTCGTGAGGCAGGGCCTGCGCGCCTTGCTGGAATCAGACCCGAACGTTGTCATTGCAGGCGAAGCGTCTAACGGACTCGAGGCCGTTGACATGGTCACGCGCCGGAAGCCTACGGTGTTAATCACCGACCTGATGATGCCCGGCCTGGATGGCCTCGCCATCGCACAAAAACTCTCGCGCCTGAAATTACATACCCAGGTGATCATCCTGTCGATGTACGGAGATCAGGCGTATGTATTGACCGCGCTCGATAACGGCGCGTCTGGCTATGTCCTGAAAGAGTCGTGCGGAGCCGAGCTCTTCCAAGCCATTCGCGAAGTTGTCGCCGGTCGGCGTTACATCAGTCCTGGAATATCCGAGGCATCCATAGGCTCATTTTCTTCGATGGGAACAGTGCTGCAAACAGCGCAAGCTGGTTCGGCGGAGGTTCACGACAAACTAACCATCGGGGAGCGAGAGATACTGCGGCTATTCGTGGAGGGGGGGAACAGCTCAGATATTGCTTCCCGACTCAAGATCAGTTCCCGCAAGGTCGAATCCTATCGAGCCAACTGTATGAAGAAGTTGGGTCTGGGCACCCACGGAGACCTGATTCGCTATGCAGTGGAGCGTGGGAACCTCGCGAGGGACGAGCCAAAGCCTACCAGGAAATCCACAAGCACATCGGGAAAATTGAAATAAATCAAAAGGCGGCTATGAGCCCGCAGACATCAGTCGTGGAGGACGATATTGAGGAGGGAGCTGTGGACGTGTAGCCCGCCATCGTGGTGAATCAAGCCCATCTTTTTGAACCTATTCATGAAGAAACTGACGCGGGAGCGTGTGGTTCCAATCATCTCAGCGAGTGTTTCCTGGCTAATCTTCGGAATGACCCCTTCCTGCTTACCTTCCTTCCCGAACTGAGCCATTAACAGCAGAACCCGCGCCAGCCGCTTCTCGCTGGAATTGAAGAGTTGATCTACCAAGTCCTCTTGGATGCGAACGTTTCGAGCCAGCATATAGGTAAGGAACAGCGCCGAGAAGGTGCGGTCGTCTTGGAGCAGTCGGAGCATCGACGGTTTGTCGATGCGTAGGACACGAGCCACATCGACGGTAGTCGCCGTAGCCAACTGAATCAATTGCCCGGCAAGACACCCTTCCCCGAAAAAGCTGCCGGGTTCCAGGATCACGATGACGGCTTCTTTCCCGTGCGGCGAGACCACGCTCAATTTGACTTTGCCCATCTGAAGATAGAACACGGCATCCGCCATATCCCCTTGCGAAAAGAGAATCTGCTTCTTCGTGCACTTCAGCGTCGTTTTGCCATTGCCGACTTGATTGAAGTAGGTCTGCGGATTAAACGTCAGCATCGGGTTCACTCCCACGGCCAGCGCGTCTCTCAGGAGCGCTGGGCCAAGTTGGTGCTAGGGCCAAACGGAGGGTACACAGATCTGTTCAATCAAACCTGTTCGTACCCACCACGCGAAATAACGCATCAACTATACCCAACTAGA
>DATNCR010000328.1:0-5471 GCA_035607135.1 Nitrospiraceae bacterium | reverse complement strand
TGCAGTGTTCGGGCCCTGCTACAACCCACCGGCGCACGGGCATAACTACATGGTCGAGGTCACGGTCGCAGGCGAAGTAGATCCGAAGACGGGTATGGTCGTGAATCTGTTCGATTTGAAGCGCATCTTGCTCCAGGTGCTCGAAGAATTCGATCATAAAAACTTGAACCTGGACATGCCCTACTTTGAGGGCCGGATTCCCACGTCGGAAAACCTTGCCCGTCTCCTCTGGACGAAACTGGATACGCAAAAAGCCATCGGTACGCTGCACGCGATTCGGCTGTACGAGGATGAAGATCTCTATGCGGATGTGACGGCGGTGGCCGGGCTCGACGTCGCCAGCGTCACGCGACGCTACTCGTTCACGGCGGTGCAGGATGGCGGGCCAGGTCCCCAGTGGGACTGCTTCGTGACGGTCCATGGCACCATTGATCCCGTGACCGGTATGGTCACGGATATTGGTGCTCTCGACCGGTTGGTCCAGGAAAGAGTCGTTCAGACGTTTGACCGTCATGACCTTCGTCTGGTCCTTGGGACTCACACCGTGACCGGCGAGCAGCTGACCGAACACATCTGGAGGCAATTGGTCTCTTCTCTCTCATCGGGAAGACTCTCGAACGTTCGTCTCGTGCAGTCTCGGAATTTGTCTTTCGAATACGCAGGCTAACCCATCTCCGTCTGTTCAGTACGGGGGGTTCTGTGAATACACGTCTGATCTATGCCCTTCTAATAGTATGCCTGTTCTGGTCGGCGGCGGCCTGGTCTGCCGAGGAAACGGAGGCGGTCGAAAAGACCGTCAAGGAAGCTGCCATGGCGGCTGCGACATTTTCAGAAACCAAAGATAAGCAAGCCGTGTTGAAGTTGTACACGAAAGACTATGTCGGTATTCAAGACGGCGAGACAGAGACACGGGACTCAATTGAGAAGTGGCTGTCGGACTATGAATCTGAACTGAACAAGGGAAGCAAACTTCGCTTTATCAGTGTCGTATCGAACCTGGAGGTTCGGATTCCCGGCCCAACGGCTTGGGCGACTTACGATTACGTGTTTCAGGCGATCAGGAAAGGCGAACTCGAAGCGCAGGACTCGGGGCAATGCACCACCATTCTGCGCAAGGAAGGCGTAACCTGGCTCATTCAGCATGAACACTGTTCCAAGGCGAGACCCATAAAATAGCATCCTGTCCCCTGGCTGGCTGGGCCGGCGGCTCTTCGATCTCATAGAAAACTGTTCCGGTCTGACCAGGGCTCATAAAAAAGCCTGCTCGGCCCCACTGGCCGAGCAGGCTCTGCAACCGTTTTAGTCTTCGTTACGGGTATGTGGCTTCGTTGCCATCAACGACGATTCCCGTACCCCCAGTTGGTGCGCCTGCGTCAGCGGTCGTGCCAGATCCGCTCTCGACGTGGAGATTCACGCCAGAGAATATCACGTGCGGCCCTTTGACTCCGTTTACTACTCCCGGTTCAATCTTCACATATTTAGCCAGGTCTGTAAGTACGGGATTGGTAGGGGGCGCAGAGGGGGGAGGTGGAGCCGGTACCACTGTTGAGACGATCATTGAGAACTTTGACTTGGTCCTTTAATTTGGCGACCTTGAGGAGGGAGACTCTTCTCCTCTCAGCCGAAGTCGGTGAGGAGGAACTACTTGATCAAATAGTCCGCAATCAGCGCGGCGAGTTCGTCCGGCTCCACCACCCCTTCACGGGTCAGGAGCAGCTTGCCATTGGAGAAAAAGTGCGTCGTGGGGTAGGTCTCGAAGGTGTGGCTTTTCTTAATCTCGCGGCAGCGGCCTGGCACATGCATCTTGGCCTTGCCGACTTTCACGTCGGGAAACTTGGCGGCCGTCTCTTCCAGAATCGGGTCGTAGGTTTTGCAGGGCTCACACGTCGCTAGGCCGTATGCGACGATCGAGGCCGGCGCCCCTGTAAATTCCTTATAGTTTTCGTCTCTGACGTCTTCGACTATTCCAGCCATCTTCGTCGTCCACCATTCATCAGGTCAGAAGTCCGAAAGTCAGGAAGCCCCCATTTGGAGGCTTTTGACTTTCGGACCCTGCGCCTGGAATTAGCTGAGCTTCGCGAGGGCTGCGAGGATATCCTTATCTTCCCGAGCCACTTTGATCTCCTGCACCTTCGCATAGGCGACCTTGCCGCTCTTGTCCACGATGACGGTCGCACGCTTTGAGCAGTTCAACGGCTCAAAGTAGAGACCGTAGCCCTTTGCTGTGGTCCGATGCACGTCCGACAGCAGCCGATGCTTGAGATCCATGGAATCGGCCCACGCCTTGTGCGAGAAGAAGCTGTCGCAGCTGATACCGAACAGTTCCGCATTGGCCGATTGAAACTTCGGGAAGTCGTCGGTCAAACACTTGTTCTCGCCTTGACAGACAGGGCTCCAGTCCAGCGGGTAGAAGCAGAGCACGACATTTTTCTTGCCACGATAGTCGCTCAGTTTCACATCCTTCTGGTCCTGGTCCTTCAAGTTAAAATCCGGTGCGGTATCGCCCACCTTGATTTCTGCTGCTACATCGCTCATCGGCATGCCTCCTTCATTCTAATTGGGGTTAGTCCGGCCTCTGACACTGTCACCGGTATTTTTTACCGTGCGGCTTGAAAGCTTGTCAACGGTCTTGAAGGCCTAGAAGAGGCCTGACTAGCTCATAAGTGGTCGATAAAATATAAGAACTATGACAACGGCCGAATTTCTCGAAAACTTAGCATGCGTCCGGCTGGTGCGGCGGTTCGGTGGTTGGCAATCGCAACGCTCTGACCCAGGAGGCCCACGCGAATATGGCTTCCAACTTTTGGCGACTGACCGGTCCTGATTAATTCGTCCGCTGTGTGTCCGAGAAGATCCCTGACAGGCTGGTCCGGGAGACCAGGGGCGAGAAACATCTCCAGTTCATCCACGCCAAACTTACTGAGGCCGAGGGTGTAGCACCAGTTCCGGCGGCTCTGCTCATCGTCGGTCTGCATGATCGGGATGTGATCGCTGAGATTGAATTGGTTGAGGGGACGATCCTGCCAATCCGACGGGTTCACGTACTGGTTCGTGGTGATGTCGTAGGCCGTGCCTTGCGTGAGGAGCGTGAGGCCCCGCGCGAGTCGAGCGGCAAACAGAATTGTGTCCGGCATATCGCGCGGAGGCACAAGGGATGGAGCGACAGCACCGACATGCTCATGTTCCCACGCCAGTTGTTCCTTCAAACCTGCGATATGGGTGGCCGGAAGCGGGATGACGATGTGAGCCGTCCATGGCCCATGGACCGCATGCCAGGATTCCGTTGCCTGCTCGTCGGCGCGCACGGTCAACGGACCGCCGTATTCGAGGTCATACCAGGTCTTGAGCTCTTCGGGTGCTGGCACAGTTCCCCGATAGCCGACGAAGTAGAGTGGGGGACGGCGGGCGGAAGGTTTGGGGGTTTTCTTCCTGATCCTCATCGCTGCAGGGAAGGCTATTTGACGGACTTACGGGCTTTGCGGCGGTCATCCGGGTTTAGGAGCCGTTTGCGGATACGCAGACTTTTTGGCGTGACTTCAACCAGTTCATCCGGACCGATATATTCGAGTGCGAATTCCAGGCCCATTTCCCGTGGCGGTGTGAGAACCAGCGCTTCATCGGTACCCGATGCCCGCATGTTGGACAGGTGCTTTTCTTTACAAACGTTGACGTCCATGTCTTCGTCTCGGCTGTTCTCACCGACGACCATCCCGCGATAGACCTCCACGACAGGGCCGATAAACATCGTGCCCCGTTCTTGGGTCATGAAGATGGCATAGCCGGTACTGGTTCCATCTTCGTGTGCGACCAGTGACCCGTGTGTCGCCACCACAAGCTCGCGCTCCTCCACCGGTTCATATGCCACGAAGACATGGTGCATGATAATGGTGCCCCGAGTCTTGGTGACCAAGAGGTTTTTGAGTCCCATGATGCCGCGCGTAGGGATATGGTATTCCAGGTGCATTTCGCTCGGTCCGGCATCGGAATGGATCAGTCGCATGTGGCGCAACTCGCCTCGGCGTTTGCCGAGCTCTTCAATCACGGCGCCTTGATAGGTTTCCGGTACCTGAATGGTCAGTTCCTCATAGGGTTCGAGGACCTTGTCCCCTTCCCGGTGGACAATCACTTCAGGTTGAGAGACTTGCAGTTCGTATCCTTCTCGGCGCATCTGTTCGATCAGGACGCCCAGATGCAGCTCGCCGCGGCCGGCCACGAGGAACTTATCGGCACTGTCTGTTTCTTGTGCGCGTAACGACACGTTGGTTTCAAGCTCTTTGAAGAGCCGATCGCGCAAATGCCGCGAGGTGAGGTACTTACCTTCCCGTCCGGCGAAGGGGCTATTGTTCACGGAGAAGGTCATTTGGACAGTCGGCTCGTCGACCGTGACCCTGGTCAGCGCCACTGGGTGCTCCGCGTCGGCAATGGTGTCGCCGATGCTCACCTCGTCCAGGCCTGCCACCGCGACGATTTCTCCGGCTTCGGCCCGTTCCATGTCCGTCCGTTCGAGGCCGGAGTAGACCGCGAGGTCCGACACTTTTCCAGGGAACTGTGCGCCGTTCTTTCCGAGGACGACCACATTCTGACGACGAGCGATCGAGCCGGATTGGATCTTCCCCACACCCATTTTGCCTTTGTAAAGGTCTTGAATGAGAGAGAGAACCAGGATCTGGAGCGGGGCCTCGGCGTTGATAGCCGGGGCGGGAATCTTTTCCAGCACGGTGTCGAGGAGCGGCGTAATGTCTGTGCCAGGCTTATTCACGTCGAGCGTCGCGGTGCCCTTGATTGCCGCTGTGTAGACGATTGGAAAATCGAGCTGCTCGTCGGTTGCACCGAGATGGACGAACAAGTCGAAGGTCCGATTGACCACATCATCGATCACTGCGTCCGGCCTATCAATTTTGTTGATGACCACAATGGCCTTGTGGCCAAGCGCCAAGGCTTTCCGCAACACGAAGGTCGTTTGCGGCATGGGACCCTCTTTCGCATCTATCAGGATCAAGACGCCGTCCACCATACGTAGAGTTCGCTCGACTTCACCGCCGAAGTCGGCGTGGCCCGGTGTATCGACGATATTGATCTTCACGCCCTTGTAGGTCACGCTGGCGTTCTTGGCCCGGATGGTGATCCCGCGCTCACGTTCCTGGTCCATCGAGTCCATGATTCGTTCGCCCATATCGTCGATCTTGCGATGGACATGGGTCTGCCGGAGGACGGCATCGACCAGTGTCGTCTTGCCATGGTCGACGTGGGCAATGATTGCGATATTCCTGATATCGCTCCGACGTTCATTGAGCTCGAGGGGCGTGGTAACAGGAGATTCTGATGTGGCTATCCGATCCATAAATATTGCTGCATGCTCCCAAAAAAAAGACGCCCGGAAGTCCAGGCGCCGTACGGCAGTATACACGAAGCGTGATGTCCGGTACAAGCGATGTGCGAGGAAGATACCGGAGGTTGATAACCCGGCATCG
>DATNCR010000321.1:0-4683 GCA_035607135.1 Nitrospiraceae bacterium | reverse complement strand
GGTCGCTCCGATGAGACGCAGGATGGCAATTTCATCCCGTCGAGCGAATAATGTGAGGCGAATCGTATTGGCAATAATGGTGACTGCCGCAGCCGAGAGAATCACACCGATGCCGATGGCCACTAACTCAATCGATCGGATCACCGTCGCCAGGGCGTCGATCCAATCTTGATTATAGTCGACCTTGGAGACGCCAGCGACCTGCCTGACCCGCTCTGCCCATCGCTTGATTGCATCCACCGAGCGGAACGCCGGGTTCAGTGCCACGACAAAGGAGGCCGGTAAAGGATTCTGGCCCAACCCCTCAAGCAAGTGAGACTCCGAAGGAAATTGTGCCTTGAACTCCCCCAATGCCTGCTCTTTCGAGATAAACAACAGCGAAGCGACTGCCCGGTCGGCCCGCAAATGCTGCTCCACTTCAGCGACCGAATCTGAGGCGAGCCGCTCATCAAGATACACCATGATTTTTATATCGTCCTGGAGCCATCCCGCCGCCGCCCGTAGATTGACGTAGAGCAGCAAGAAGACGCCGACACAGGCCAGGGTAAAGGCCGTAGTCAAGATGGCGACCATCGTCGTTGTCCGGTTGGTCCGCATATTGACCCAGGATTCTTTGAGGAGATACGAGAGCGTCCTCACCTCAGCACCCGCTGTTCCGGTAGCAACCGGCCCTGTGACAATGTGAGCACCCGCCGATTCACTTGCACCATGACCAGGGGATCATGCGTTGCCACCACGACAGTAGTGCCGCGTGCGTTAATGAGTTTAAACAATTCGATAATCTCGGACGTCAGGGCTGGATCCAAATTCCCGGTCGGCTCATCCGCCAGCAAGACGACCGGGCCATTCACAATCGCACGTGCAATACAGACCCGCTGCTGCTCGCCTGTCGAGAGGCCCGCAGGCAACTGATCTCGCTTATGCTCGACACCGACCGCCCGTAATGCCTCCGTGACTTTCCGACGAATGTCGGCGGGAGAAATGCCTTGCACCAGCAAGGGCAACGCCACATTATCGAAGACGGACTTCTTCGGCAACAGCCGAAAGTCTTGAAATACCGTTCCTACTTTGCGGCGCAGATACGGAACGTCAGACGACTTGAGCGCTGTCACGTTTTTCTGATGGACGAAGATCTGCCCCTCATCAGGCCGTTCAGCCCCGATGAGCATCCGTAACAACGTGGACTTGCCCGCGCCGCTCGGTCCCATGAGGAGGACAAATTCTCCCTTACCGACCTCGAAGGTGACGTCCGAGAGCGCCAGCCGCTGATCGTACTGCTTCGATACATGGATCAATTGAATCATTTCAGGAGCCTGTTCGAGTAATGCCATTCTACTGCGGCGAACGATCTGCCGACATCTGCATCGTTCTCGGCCCGAAAAAATCCTCACCGTATTCCAGCGAATACGTCTCCGGCTTTTTCCAACCTGCGGCCTCGCATCTGCCCGCATCTCCTTCGCCTCGCCACGAAGGATAACTCGGACAGGCTCCTAGCCCTACCAACGGAGATCGTCTCCGGACACTTCGAAGGCGTTTTGAATATGCTCGATCTGCGGGGCAACGGCGCCCGCACTCTGCAGCAAGACGACATCGAATCTGCATGGTCGATTTGTAATGTGATGGCGGGCCAAATACTGAGCCGCTAGCTGAATCAACTTCTCCTGCTTCCGTTGATGGACGGCGTGGATGGCTCCGCCGAATGTGTCGGTTCGACGCGCCTTCACCTCGACAAAGACTAACGCCTGACCATCCTCAGCCACTATGTCCAGCTCCCCCATCGACGAACGCAGATTGCGTGCCACAATCCGATACCCCTTGTGCCGCAGATATTGTTCCGCCGCTGATTCTCCTTCTTGCCCTAAAAGCTTCCGGGGATCAAGGAAGGTCACGGAATCGTCCTTGGCGCTGCGTCCAATCCAGTCCGTGAGGCCCCCCCATCGCCACATAAGAGCTGTGCGACTGGAGCGAATGTACGCCGATGAATCGCGCAAGGACCATGTTGAGTGAGTCGTAGTAAATGCTCTTCGGTCCCATACCCCTTGTGGGAGAGAAAATTATACTCAGGATAGGCTCGGTGATAGGCCACCATCATGCGATCGCGCGTGACTTTGGCCACAATCGACGCAGCCGCAATCGACATCGACAACGTATCACCCTTAATGATGGAGCGTGAAGGAATGGCGAGAGCCGGCAACGTCACGGCATCGATTAAGAGGTAGTCCGCCTGGAGGGTCAGCGATGCCAGCGCACGACACATGGCCAGGCGAGTCGCGTTTAAAATATTGAGGTGGTCGATCTCCTGCTCCGTGGCCACTCCTATAGCGACACTGCGTGCCCGCTGGACGATCACATCGTAGAGTCGGGCTCGTTCAGGTTTGGAGACTTGCTTGGAATCGTCGACACCGGCTAAGCGGCAACGAGTGGGGAGGATCACCGCCGCCGCGACGACAGGGCCCGCCAGAGGGCCCCGTCCGGCTTCATCAAGGCCGGCAATCCAACGATAGCCGCGCCGCCGAGCTTCCAATTCAAATTCGTTGGTAGGTCCCACGATGTGGCCCCGCGATGCATCCGTTGAAAGGGCACTTGACACTCGTGGTCGATGGAACCAGAGAATGGGATTAGGACTTCGAGGCCGAGGCGGCTCCGACCGGCTCTTCGGCTTTACGAGTGACCCCGGGTTGCCCCTTTGCACTCGCGACGAATTCCCGATCTTCGACCTTGGCAAACTTGCCCTTCTTCCCTCGGAGATAATACAGCTTGGCCCGACGCACCTTGCCCTGACGCATGACTTCCACACGCGTGACAATCGGCGAATGGAGTGGGAAAATGCGTTCCACGCCGACACCATAGGAAACTTTGCGCACCGTGAAGGTCTCCGTGTTCAGCAATCCTTTACGAGCGATCACTGCACCTTCGAACACCTGAATGCGCTCTTTTTCCCCTTCGACCACTTTCACGTGCACGCGGACAGTGTCTCCAATTTCAAAACCGGGCACCGCCTTCTTTGTGAAAGACTGTTGTATCCGCTCCAATCGATTCATGAAACTACCCCTCCCCCCCACATCGAACAGGCATGACCGGCACGCCTTCACGAGTAAGTTCGTCTAGCAATTGTTGATCTTCGAGACTCAAGACCCGATCTTGCAAAAGATCCGGCCGTCTCTGATACGTACTTCGCAGGGCTTCCTTACGACGCCACAGACGAATGGCTTCGTGATGTCCTGAAAGCAACACGTCTGGCACAGGCATGCCTCGAACTTCCGCCGGTCTTGTATAGTGTGGATATTCGAGCAACCCATCCGTGAACGACTCTTCTACGATTGACTCCGGGTCACCCAATACACCAGGAACCAAGCGGGCTGCCGCATCGATGAGCAGCAGCGCCGGTAATTCGCCTCCGGTCAACACATAATCCCCGACAGAAACTTCTTCCGGGTGCAATGCCAACCGCACCCGTTCATCGACCCCCTCATAGTGACCACACAGAATAACGAGTCGACGTGGATCGGCGGCCAAATGTTTCGCATAGGCCTGTGTGAACGGACGACCGTGCGGAGACGGAAACAGCAACCGAATCTGTTCACCAGCCTCTGCATAGTCCGCCTGAATCTGTTCCACCGCGCGCAAGATAGGCTCAGCCTTCATCACCATTCCGGCCCCTCCACCATAGGGCACGTCGTCCGCCACTTTGTGGCGATCGAGCATATAGTCACGCAAATTGCGCACCTGCACATGGAGCAGACCTTTTTCCTGTGCTCGTTTGAGAATACTCTGACCCAGCACCGGCGCCACCATGTCGGGAAACAGCGTCAGGATGTCACATCGCATGGCGATCCTCAACCAAGTCTTCAATCCCGCGGACCATCATCCGGCGACGCGTGAGATCCACCGAGGTCACAAAGCTCTTCGCGGCCGGAATGAGGACTTCCTCCTTCCCCTTGCGGACGACGAAGAGGTGATTGTCCGGTATCTCTAAAATCGTCTCAAGCACACCCACTTCTTCGCCCCGTTCGTTCTCGACCGTCATCCCAATGAGATCACATTCAAAATAGACGTCCGCCGACAACATGGCAGCTGGACTGCGTGGCACTTGAATCAATCCCCCACGCAGCATCCCGGCTTCCTCCGGCGTCGTCACACCCTCAAGACCCATGATGTAGGTCGAGCCGGCACGCCGAACACGAGTCACGGTCCTGTCGACCATCTGTCCCGTCGGTCGTAAAACCTGAACCTGCTTCAGTTGATCCAGCCGGCCAGGCACATCGCTTAACGATCGCACCTTGAATTCGCCCCGCACGCCAAAGGGTCGCTCGATCTTGCCAATCGTGACAAGATCTGTGTGAGCGGTTGTCACGGACTAGGCGCCCTTCTTCTTCGCCGCTTTCTCTGCCTCAAACTGTTTCCATACGCCACTGCGGCGGAGCAACGTCTTGACGGTGACGGTCGGCTGGGCTCCCTGGTGCAACCAGCTCAACACCCGTTCCTGCTTCAGCTCCGGCAGACCCGCCTCTTTCAAAGGATCGAAAATCCCAAGAATTTCCAGGAACCGCCCGTCGCGCGGCTTCCGAGAATCCGCTGCCACGACACGATAGAGCGGTCGCTTGTGTCGTCCTGTCCTCGTCAATCTCAAATGAACAGCCACTAGATTCCTCCTCCTGTACAGACACCCATGATGATCGTTTT
>DATNCR010000305.1:0-17111 GCA_035607135.1 Nitrospiraceae bacterium | reverse complement strand
TCCATTTCCCTATCCTCCTTCTGCTCTCGCTCGTCTGTTTCGCCGTCCCTGCATGGGCGGATTTTCAAACCGGCATGGATGCGAAAAACCGTGGAGACTTCACAAAGGCTTTGCGGGAGTGGCAACCGCTCGCCGAGCAGGGAGAGGCACGTGCTCAATTCTACCTCGGCATGCTGTATGAAAACGGAGACGGCGTCCCCGAAGATTATGGGAAAGCACGCGAGTGGTATGAGAAGTCCGCCGCTCAGGGAGACGCAAATGCGCAGTTCTATCTCGGCCTGATGTGTGCTTTTGGCCGGGGCGCATCTATGGATTTAGTCCAGGCTCACATGTGGTACAGCCTGGCGGCAGGAAACGGACATGCCCGCGCGGCGCTTCACCGCAATGATCTCGCCAAAGAGATGAAGCCGGCCCAGATTGCCGAAGCGCAAAAGCGTGCGAGGGAGTGGAAGCCAAAAACCCCCTAACTCTCCTGCTTGGAATGCCCACGCCGTAACCAACCGCTCCGCCAAAAAGACATAGACCCGCCGAGCTCGAAAACGTAGAATGCCCCGGTTCCTCAATCTGTGGGAAAGCAGGAGGCTTGTTCTATGGAGGTGTTGGACCTTTTTTTCTGCACAGCCGGCTTAGTTTTTGGTGCAGTGTTAGTCTACGGACTCAAACGGGAATGGCCCTGGGTGCTCGATCCACCAGAATGGATGTTTGCGATCTACCTGCCCGCAGTCATAAAAATGATTTGGGGGCCCAAACATGTTCGTCGCTTTGCCTATTTAACCGCTTACGGCTATGTTGTGATGAGCATCATTTGTATCTCGGGATCATTACTCGATATGCTGTAAGAGATTCGAACAGCAACCGGCTCCCGAGACCATACCATCTTCCCAGTCAGTGGGTCGATCAGCCGCTCATTGAGTAGAAACGCATCGCCCTGCGCCCCTCTGTAAACGATCCACTCCCTTCGAACGACGGGTTGGCACGCGATGGTCGCGATTGAAAGGAGTCGGGCATGACCAATGATGAAAAATTGCAAGCCATCCGTCCGTGGATCGATCCAGAAGAACGGGTCACGGTGAGCTTTCTTGACGAGCAGGACTTGAATGGGGAAGTGACTGGTTGCAGCGACGAACTAGTTGACCTTTCCCTCGAGACTCGCGTACCACACGTCAAACAGCACATCTCCATTCCGCTGCGCGGTGTGGAAGTCTCGGAAGATCCCTCCCACTACACCCGGAATCCCGATCGACCTCTACAACTCCGCCGGTTGATGCTGCTCATCAACGACAAGCGGCCACCCATTATCTACTAGTGGAAGGAGAGAATGGACCGATCAGGACCTCGAGGAATGTTTGGTCACGGCTTGCGGCTCGACTCCTAGTGACCATAGGGAAATATGGACAGCAGCCCGCGGCGCATGACGAGTTAGCGGGCCATTGCGGAGGCAAGAGAGATCACGGGAAGAACCTCAACTTCCGTCTCGGCTTTGATCAAGAGTTCGTAGACCTGCGAGAGTCGCTCCCGCACTTCCTGGCTCGTCGCGATGAACCGAATCCCACATTGATCGTCTTTGGTCCAGGCTACGGTGACCTGACCCACATCTAATGGTTCTGGGCAATCGGGCAATACCAGCCGCATCGTCATGCGCCTGCCACAGAACAGGGAGAGGTCCTTCTGTTGAATGGCGCATCCTCCGGGAGAAAAATTTACCGTGGTTCCCTGGCCCGTCGTCCCGGCGGTTTCAAGATTCACCGGTTGGGTCAGCGCTACTCGTTGGTGTTGACGTTTAACCATGAGATCCCTTTCAGTTGCACCCGTGATGGTTGAACCGTATCAACAAGAGCTTGTCCCCACCAGACCCTAATGGAGTACCTCGAAAGAGTGGGCGGACCACAACGAGTTCGTTTTCTGTTGAGAATCAAATTAGATTCGGATCCGAATTGAATTTGATCTATGATTTCACATACGGTCCGCGCTGGCTTGCGAAACAATGGCTTATATTCTGCCGACATCTACTATTTTATGTATCCCTCCTCTCATGGACAGGTTATTGCACTCATTCGCCACAAGCATTTTGCGTTCACTGAGGCGTTCACCATTATGCATCGCTCGCCATCAAACGGGAAAAGACCAGAGCATCCTGGAATAGGATATGCGTTCACCCTCAGTGCCTTCTTCCTGTTCTGGCTCGTCGGATCAACGGCGTTTGGCGAAACACCCGCCCCCTCCGTACACTGGGGGAGCCTCGCGTTTCCAGATCAATACTCCACACTCACCACGGGGCTGACGCTCAACCGATTCACACCGATAGACGGATCCGGTGGTACATATGATTCCACGGTGTCCAATACACTGGGTTTCAATCTCATCACGTTCAGTTGGACGCAACACGGCCATGAGCGTTTTGAAGGGTGGAGTTTCAATCTCACGGGAGGCATTGGTCCCACATCCAATGAACCGAGCGAGTTCTTTCAAAACAAGGTGATTCACCAACTGCGCCACTTGCCGCCAGTTGGAAGCGTCCAGCCGCGACAGGATACTGATGCCATGATTGATGGATCGATCACCAGATGGTTTTTCCCCAACAAAACCGGATTTATCGGCGGCGGGTTCTCCGTCGGCACCATCTATCAAGAACAGTTTCTCAGGGCTGGTATCCGCAGGCTCCAAATCACACCTGATTTATACTGTGGAGAGTGGGGTGACGTGAGCCTACGTGCATCCGGGCTGGGACGCATCAGTCTGCAGGAGGATGGCGCGGTATTGCATCAGACAAAACAGACTTCACGAATATTCCAGCCTGCCCTCGCACTCGGACAATACGCCACGAATGCACGGGGCGAACAATATCCGACATGGGAGATAGAACTGTCCGCCACCTGGGATTCCGGGATATTCGTCAATGGGTCGGGCCAAAGCCGAAAACAATTCTTTTGGTCGGCGGCGTTCACCGCCGGCCCGGTGCGTTTTGAAACCTGGAATGATAGTCTGGGGAATGTGAGCAAGACAGACTTTGGCCCGACCTACGGCGCAACCCTCACCATTGATATGTTTCGTGTATTGGCGATGGTACACAGCTGCAGCTTCGTTTACCCGTGCTCTTAGAACAAATCGCCATGACTTTCAATCAGAAGCAACACAGCTAAGAGCATTTTGAAAACTGGCGATCAATCTACATCTCTCCATATGAGTGTCTAAGGGCACATTTCAGACAACCGACTGTGCTCGCCATGATCTCTGCCATATCCTTTGCGACGTGGGTCCACGTTACTCATACCCAACATGATCAGCAACACCATCCCCACAGTAACTCACGAAGAGAAGACTGCTATAAAAATGGTATGGCCCATGACTGTGCCTTTCCTTTCTTTTCGCTCATACTCCAGCAAGGCTTGTTCCATGTAGGGGGTTGAGTCCTGCCTGGCAGAACGTCCTGAGATGGAATCGAGGCATATGTGCCGTTGTTGATTGCGCCACCCCGGTGCGACGTCGCGGGGATAAGAATAGTTTCGGCTTTGTCCTTCACAACCTCAGTAAGCACACCAGTATCGATGTTGTAGAAATAGCCGAAGACGTTCACATGCTTCGGCGTCCCTGCATGGGACCGAATCAGCGCAGTATCCCGCTTCAGCGAAGCCTCATAATCCTCGATACAGATGCTGCCTCGCTCGTAGAGTTCGGAGATGTCGGCATTGTGTTCGAGTTTGTATGCGTCGATGATGCCGTCGGCCGTGAAACTCGTCGCACCGCAGTATGAGTGGTGAACAACAACAATGTTCTGAATTCCGAACAGGTGTTGAGCCACGGTGATCGAGCGCAGCGCATCGATGGCACGCCCTCCGGCCACGATGACGGGAAACATGGTTGTGGACGATCCCGCGCGATTGCCCGAGTCATCGAGCATGACTTGGCCTGGGAATACTTCATCCCCCAATAGCCTTGCCACGACCTGTGGAATTTCAGCCGCCCTCGGATCATAGCAATAGATCACCAATGTCTTGAGAGAAACGGCGTGGGAGAAGACCTCTCGTGTTTTTGCTTCATCAAACAATGGGCTCGCGCTGAACGCATATCGATCAAATTTGCTCATGTGTTGTGCTCCTTGTGTTGTGACTTCAGCTCATGATCGGCTATCGGAAAACCATCATCGCGGCAAACCGGGCTTTCTGCCGCACGTGAGCATTCTGGTCAGCTTCCCTTCATGGCATGTGTGCCGTGGGTGATCGCTCCCCCCGCGCGCAACGCCGCAGCGACGAGAACAGCTTCGGCGATCTCCGGGTCAGAAGCGCCCATCTCTCTGGCTTTGTTCGCGTGGAGTTCGATGCAATAGGGACACTGTGTCGTGAAAGCCACGGCGAGTGCCATCAGTTCCTTATACTTTCTCGGAATCGCTCCCTCAGCTAAGGCAGCCCTGTCAAAGGCCACAAACGCCCTCATCGCCTCAGGCGCATTCGTCTCGAGATTCTTCATCTTGCTCAGATTCTTCATGTCGTACATAACCACCTCCTGCTAGTGATCGGTTGCTGAATGTGATTCGCCGCGCCATTTCTCCTATGAATCTTCACGCTCGCAGGCCAATCACTTCCAGATATTCGGCGAGAACCGTCGTGCACTCCATCCCCGCTCGATTGTGAGAACACCATAGTGCTTCGAGTTCCTGGCGGAGACGTTCACCGCCGCCGGCGTCTAGCGAAGCAAACGCACGATTGGTTGGTCCGTAGTAGAGACGGAAGAACTCCACCACTTCCGAGGGAGGAAAGGGATAACTCAACGTATAGTGTCGTCTGACCAGATTGAGTTTCGACAGTCCTTTGCCGAGTCTTTCACGGACCGTGGCTTCGTCGCCCCACAGAACCGGCGAAGGCATCCCCGACGGCGCGATGAATGTCGATACGGTCTTGAACATCTGCCCGATGAAACCCTGCGGAGTCCAATTGGCCAGGGCAATGGTTCCTCCCTGTTTGCACACTCGCAGCAATTCCGTCGCCACCAAATCCGGCCGTGGAGCAAACATCGCCCCGATTAAGCTCGCCACTACGTCGAAACTTCCGTCCTCAAAGGGTAGCGCCTCTGCATCGGCTTCCTCGAAGCGGGCTCGCACACCCTCCGCTTGTGCCCGCTCCCGTGCCCGCTCCACCGAATTGCCGGCAATGTCCACACCGGTCACCTCCATCCCATCCTTCGCAGCCATCAACGCAAGCTGGCCGGACCCACAGCCCACGTCCAGCAATCGGCATCCAGGAGAGACTCTGAGGCGCTCGTAAAACTCTCGGGCGCTGGTCTCCATATACCGCGAGAATCTATCGTAATCACCGGCCATCCAGATATGCTTCAAACGACTCTTCATACTCTCCACTTCTGGTGACATGGCACTGGCAATCATGTTGTTCCTCCTTTATGTGTGTGTTCGGCTCGAAGAACGATTCGACAAAGCCGCTGCAACCATGTGTCCACTATAGTGGCGGTACCTTGTTATTTTCTTACCCGGGAGTCTGGTTCTCTTGACAGTGGCGTGCTAGGCTGCACATGACTTGCTTTGGCATCCAGTATCATTTGCCGACAGTCTGTCACTGCATCATAGGGCCCCCCCATGGATGTCTTGTCCGAAGTCCTCAAGGCCGTCAAACTCGACGGAGCCCTGTTTTACAATGCTGAGTTTTCGGCGCCCTGGTGCTTCCGGCAGCCTGCCTCCCACATCATGGCTCCGTATCTTTCGTCTGATTCCAAGCACGTCATCATCTTTCACCTGCTGACCGAGGGCCGCGGCTACACACAGTTCGACGGAGAAGGCCGGTCGACCCCTCTCAACGCAGGAGACATCGTGATCTTCCCGCACGGCGATCCCCACATCATGGGAAACGGGTTGCCCGTCAAGCCGGTGGACAGCGCGCAAGCATTGGAGCGGGTGTTAGCTGGAGGCCTCCCCGTCTCTCGCCACGGCGGAGGCGGGGAAATCACGAAACTCATCTGCGGTTATATGGCCTGTGAACCGCAACTCAGCCGGGTCTTCCTTGGCGGGCTGCCATCCATTCTGAAAATCAATATCCGCAATGACGCGTCAGGCCAATGGCTGGAACACTCCATTCGCTTTTCGGTAGGTCAGGGGGATGCGGCCGGGCCCGGTGGTGAAGCAGTGCTCGCCAGATTATCCGAAGCCTTGTTCATCGAAACTCTGCGGCGCTATATCGCGCTGCTTCCACAAGAACAAACCGGGTGGCTGGCCGGCGTTCGCGACCAGGAGGTCGGGAAAGCCTTGGCCCTGCTGCATCGCACACCCGCCCATCCTTGGACAGTTGCCTCGCTTGCAAATGAGGTAGGGGTTTCCCGTTCCGTATTGGCCGAGCGGTTCCGGCGTTATCTCTCGGAGACCCCCATTGCCTACCTCACACGTTGGAGGCTTCAACTCGGAGCGCAGCTGCTCACATCCACGAGCAATAGCGTCGCACAGATCGCGGCTGAGGTCGGCTATGAATCGGAACCATCGTTTAATCGTGCCTTCAAACGTGAGTTCAGTCTCCCGCCGGCTCGATTCCGCAGCAAATCAAAATCAACCCGCAGCATCGCCACCCGCCGCCCTTCGACGAATAGCCGCCGCAGTGCGAAACGATGAGCGAAGCGGTGCCACTGACGCAGGATGGGGCGCTGGTTGAGTAGAATGACCTGTTCATCCTGTGTGGGAGCAGGAATGCAAGACACTCACTTCGTGGAAGGTTTGGAACTTGTTTCCTGTGTGATCGGCGTCGCCTATGGCGCGTTCTTGAT
Source organism: Nitrospiraceae bacterium (assembly GCA_035607135.1). Taxonomy (GTDB): domain Bacteria; phylum Nitrospirota; class Nitrospiria; order Nitrospirales; family Nitrospiraceae; genus Palsa-1315. Next base: position 10,355 of record DATNCR010000305.1, on the reverse strand, counting down.
CTATGGGATCCAACAGCAATGGCGCTGGATCACGGATCCACCGGAATGGACGTCGGTGATCTACTTTCCCACAGTCGTCAAGATGATTTGGGGGCCCAAGCACGTTCGTTTCTTTGCCTATCTGACTGCCTACGGTTCTCTCGTGATGAGTCTCATTTGCCTCGTGCAATCCTATCTTGATAGGCCCTAAAAGACTCCCCCACCAACCGGCCTCATCAACCATATCCATCCCCCCATTCTTGACACACCACCCGTCGCCGCATAGGTTATGCCGACGGTTCATAGGCATGGGACTTGTCGTCCTATATGAATATCCATCGTCACATCACACAAGGAGGCAGACGATATGCGGTTCGTGAAGGTACAAGACGAAGAACGTTCAGGTCAGGTCGCCATCAATCTTGACCTTGTCCGGGAAGCGCATTTTGGAGGAGGTCTCCTGCACCTGTATTTTGAACGAAGCGCCACCTCACAGGATGACGTGACCTTTACCGGTGACAATGCTGCAAAACTCTGGGCTGCGATGGGCTAACGGGGATTTGCCTACCATGGGACAACGGCTACCAGCACTCAAGCAATAGGGAACGGACACTGTTATGCTATCTTAGAGGAGACACACACTTAAGGAGCGAACATGTTGACAGCGATTGGCGATGTCATGAGGCGCGTGTATGAACGGGGCTGGATTACGACGAGAGATGGAAACATTAGTATGCGGAAACGAGAGGGGAAGTATCTGTACATTACCCCTTCCGGATGGCGGAAGACTATTGTGCATCCGGAACATGTCGTACGGATCGAGATTGTGAAGGAGCCGCTGACAGGCGAACTGATACCAAACGTCCATGAAGGGCAACGACCGTCCGGGGAGCTCTGGATGCACTGGAACTTGCAGCGCGATACAAAAAAAACCAGAACGGTCGTGCATGTCCACGCCACACACGTCGTCGCCGCCATGTATGCAGGAATCGACTTGCAGGTCATCAGCGCAGAGTTTCCTGAAATCTCGCGCTACACCCGCGTGGGGCCGACGGTGCCCGCATTGCCGGCCTTGTCACGTGAATTGGCGGACGCGACGGCTGATTGTTTCGGTCTTGGGAAGAATGGGGCTCTCACATTCGATATCGTGGGGCAGGCGAACCATGGTGTCTGCGCGGTCGCGACAGACCCATGGGCCGCCTATGAACATATCGAGCGCCTCGATCACATCTGCGAGATTGTCCTCAAAAGCGGTGTGAACAGGTCTCTGCCTGTCAGTAGATCTGTCGCGACCTAAGAGACCTACGCGCCAACAGCGACCGAGTCGACTCTACCAACTTTCCTCTGCCGAATCGCTTCAGTGTGAGATTTTCGCCGCGAGCACGTCGACCTGTTCGATCTTTGGTGCTTCGGCAAGCAACTCTGGCGCCTTGGCCATGAGGGCTGCCGCAATCTGGCCGCCCAGATGCGCCTTGCGGCCTGCGTCATCGGCAAAGGCATCGAAGATACCGAACGTTGCCGGTCCCAACTTCAGCGCAAACCAGACCTGAGTGGCGGCTTCCTGATTCGCGAGGGCGAGCCCACTTTCAAGAAAGCGAGCGACATCCGCTTCCTTCCCCGGCTTCGCTTGCAATCGAACTAACAACCCAACTCGTACCATAGTAGTCCATCCTTTCTGAAATTGAAGAACATGAGGGAAATTCTAGTGGTGAACGGCAATTTCCGCTAGTGGCAGGAATGACAATTATGATACAGTTCTTGCCATGCGTATTTACATGCTCGCACTCAATGACGTCTTCGACACCGGCTTATCCACTCTTCTCGACACGTTCAGCACGGCGAACGAACTGGCTGAATCCGCCGGAACCGCTTCGGCGCGTTTCGACGTCACGGTCATCGGTGTCCGGCCTCGCGTGCACACGAATCAAGGGCTGTCGGTACCAATACGACCGGCGATGCGACTTGCGCGTCCGGATGTCGTGCTCGTACCGGCGCTCGGAGCGAAAATGCCTGAACCCCTGCGAGCTGTGCTTCAACGGCGAGATATCATCGATGCGCAGGCGCTTCTGCGCCGCTGGTCCGGCAGCGGCACGCTGGTGGGTGCCGCCTGCACAGGAACGTTTGTTCTCGCCGGCACGTCATTGCTCGACGGACAACGTGCAACCACGTCGTGGTGGCTTGCCCCATTCTTTCGTGAACGATACCCGCATGTCGTTCTAGACGAATCGCGTATGTTGGTGGGTTCATCACGCTTCGTGACCGCTGGTGCCGCTCTCGCGCACCTCGATCTCGCCTTGTGGCTGGTACGTCGCCGTAGCCCGGCGCTGGCAGCACTGACAGCCCGCTACCTGGTCGTCGACCCGCGGTCATCGCAGGCGGCATTCTCGATTCCAGACCACCTTGCACACTCAGACCCGCTCGTCGAACGCTTCGAACGGTGGGCCCGGCGCCAACTGGCCGACGGCTTCTCGCTCAGTGAAGCGGCTCGCGCAGCCCTTACAAGCGAACGGACCCTGGCGCGTCGCCTGCAATCCGTGCTGGGCAAATCCCCGCTCGCATTCTTTCAGGATCTCCGCGTCGAACGCGCGGTCCACCTGTTGCAAACGACCAGCGCAAGCGTTGACCAGATCGCCGATCAAGTCGGCTATGCCGATGGGGTGACTCTGCGCACACTTATCCGACGCAAGCTCGGGCGTGGCGTTCGCGAGTTACGTGTACGAGGTTGATGGGGTTGGGACGTGACATGGGATCAGCTTCTTCTCTCCTCAAATCTACGAATGTTTCCACTCGTGTAATAGGTTCAGACGGAACTGGTTGTGCGCTGGACAGCGATCAGGACGGAACTGTGTGTCGTCTACTTCCGATTGGGAACTGCCTTCTTAGCTGACGTGAGAAGGTCCGCACGAGAATTGTTTTCAGTAGGATACGCCGTCGCCACCCCGACATCAACGATGGGACCGAGATCCAAGGCCTGGATGGTTTCGTGAAGATGATGTAACACTGACTTCGCATCCTCGGCTCCAGTGCCAAATAATAACACGACAAATTCCGCACCCCGATACCGCGCCACAACCTGGCCTGCTTGAGCCAACGCCTCTTGTGCAGCCTGAGCGATTCTTCGCAGACACTCGTCACCCGTCGCATATCCATAGGTGTCGTTAAAGGCCTTAAAATTTCCCACGCTAAAGAAGAGGAGTGAAATAGGAAGATGTTCTTGTGCCGCACGTCCCCACTCCAGCTCAAAGAGCTCATCGAAGCTCCACCAGTTCATAATGCCCGTGACGTTGTCGATCGTTGGGGAGACTTGGATGCTGGCCTTCTGGGATGCCAGCTTCTGTGACTGCGCTCGGTGGTTGGTGTCTTCTTGGATTCTGGATACCATAGCAACCTTGGCTAGGAGCTCAGCCTTGATGATCGGCTTTCGGATATAGTCAGCAGCCCCTCGCCGAAAGGCCAATTGAATGGTGCCGGGGGTCGTATCGGCCGAGACCATGAGGATTGGGACTGTTTCAAACGGCTTCATGGATTTAATCCGCGTGCAGGCATCCAGTCCATCGAACCCAGGCATCTTGACATCGAGCAGAATCAGATCGATTGGAGTCAATGGCTTGCCCTCAATCAGGCCTTCCAAATAATCCAATGCCTCTTTTGCCGAATTCTTGGGCACGACTACGTAGTTTGCCGACTTTAGGTAGGCCCCGACGAGCAGACAATCATCCTGTGAATCATCAATGAGTAAGATGGCCATAGATCGCTTTCAAGATCAATGGATTTACCCTACCAGGAAAGAGCCAGTCGACCAAGGCATTCTTAAGAAAGAGGACTGATTGTAAGAAGCAGGAAATGAAACTTAAGGAGACGAACTGCTGCTTTACTTACTAGCCAATTCTCTGAATTTTCCACCGGCAGAGAAACGGGGCTGCTATTGTTTCTCTTATGACTCTCCCCGCATCTATCAAGATCGATCCGGAAGCTGCTATATTATTTTCTCACCTTCTTCGAGGTTAGGCATGGACATGTTGATGATTGTGTTTCGTACTGCACTGAAAGAACCCGTGCATGAGTTATTGAAGAAGTCCGGGGTCAAGGCCTATACCGAAGTTCCACAGACGGCAGGGATGGGACAATCGGGATCCACGGAAGGGGGTTCGTTCTATGCAGGAGGAAACACGGTGATCCTCGCCTCCCTCGAACCAGCTCAGCGTGACAAGGTCGCAGGCGCGATCACGGCTTGGCGTACAGAGGCGCAGCAGGCAGGATGGGTCAAACCAACCATTCGGGTATTTTCCTGGCCCTGCACACAGCTCATTTAGCAGGATGCTGAAAAAGTGAGCGGGGAGCGGCCAGGTGCCCTTCTTGCTCGCAGAACGCGCACGATAGGAATGTGCTCGTTCGATGCGCGCAGTAAAGGGCAGCCTTGGCCATTCCCCTTAAGAGAGGTAGGAAGGAATCGGACGGCGTACGCCTGCGGCCTTGCATGGGACAAGGCGCGTCTTGGCGCGCCAGGGTTGGGCGGGTGAGAAGGCTGCCTTTTTGAGCATCCTGCAAAGACTTATTTTAAGATCAATCAATGACAAGTCGCCTTCCACTCTGAGGTTCACATGGCACGGCGCACCCAGGCTCAACTACAGCAGACCTATCGAGAGCAGGCGCTCAAGATGTTTCCATGGATTTGTGCGCATTGTGGACGCGAGTTTAGCGGGAAGAAGTTGAACCAGCTCACGGTCCACCACAAGGATCACAACCACGACAACAACCCTCCCGACGGGAGCAACTGGGAGTTGCTCTGTCTCTATTGTCACGACAATGAGCACCAGCGGAATCAGGTGGCGGACCCGTCTGCTGAACCACCGTCGGGCCGGACGCAAGAGCCCCCTTCGACCTTCACGCCCTTCGCCCGTCTTGCGGAATTGCGCAAGCGCAACACTTAGCCGCCCGCCGGGATCCTGGGTGGAGAGGTGTGTGTTGTCATTTGTTCAGTATGCTAGACGCTATTGCCGTTTATCCTCGGTCATCGGCCCAATGCCATTCGGGATACCCTCATGAGCACTACTTCTCATCCCCGCGACCCCTTGCACGGCATCACGCTGGAGACCATCATCAAGGAGCTGGTCGAACGGTATGGGTGGGCTGAGATGGGTCGTCGCGTCCCGATTCGCTGTTTTCTCCACGACCCGAGCGTGAAATCCAGCCTCACGTTTCTCCGAAAAACACCCTGGGCGCGGGAACGTGTCGAAGGATGGTACATCGCGCATAAAGACTTCTGAGCAAAGGCTACGGCTCGATCCACCTGAATCCCTCTAGAATCAAGGAACCACGACTCCATGGCCTCGAACGCCACGATCTTTAAAGCGGCCGTACAGATCTCCGACATGGACCGCCAGTATTATGGAGACCATGCACTCACCCTGGCACGCCATCCGTCTGAAACCGACGAGCGCATGATGATGCGGTTGCTGGCCTTTGTGCTACACGCGCATGAAGCCCTGTTGTTCGGCCGTGGACTGAGCACCGAAGAGGAGCCTGCTCTTTGGCGGAAGGATTTGACGGGCGCCATCGACCTCTGGGTCGAGGTGGGCCAGCCGGAGGAGAAGACTCTTCGTCGGGCTTGTGGTCGCGCAAAACAGGTCTGCATCTATACCTACGGGGGTCGTGGCGCCGACCAATGGTGGGAGAAACACCTCGTCACCCTTGAGCGGTTGAACAATCTGGCGGTGATGAATCTGCCCCTGGACGGGAGCCGTGTCTTGACAGCACTCGCGCAGCCCAGCATGCAGTTACAATGCACCATTCAAGAGGGACAGATTTGGATAGCAGATGGAGAGCACAACGTGCACATGGTATTGACAAAATTGAAAGACACCTCAGCCCCATTTGGACAGTGACGGGATGAAGAAGAAGACTCGCATTCCCACGGGAGGAGAGTCGATCACGTGGACCAGCCCTTTCGCAGCCCTCAGGAACATGGATCTGCCATCGGCTCCAAATATAACCCCACGCGAAGTGGGACCCGCAGCAGCAAAGAAGCATCGCGGGCGTGTAGATATCATTCGCCACACTGCACATCGAGGAGGCAAAACCGTGACGGTTGTCACAGGTTTCACTGGCATTGGTCTGGCCGAAATAGAGAGACTCGCCAAGGAGATGCAGAAGGCCTGTGGTGCCGGAGGCACGGTAAAAGAGGGACGGATCGAAATTCAAGGCGACCAGCGCGAATCCGTTGCCCGTATCCTGGCCAATGCCGGTTTTCGGCCGGTGTGGGCTGGAGGATGAGGGGCCTCTCACGAGTGAACCACTTTCGCCGATTGACTTCTTCCCTTGACCACGTTACAGGTGGCATCATGATTCGAACATGGCGTGCATCCGCTTCCCCCATCAGAGGCTACCATCATGAAAAATGTGGAGATGACCATCGAAGGGACCATGTTGACCATCAAGGTCGATCTGTCTAAAGAGTTCGGACCTTCCGCCTCGGGGAAAACGACCATTATCGCCTCAACAGAGGGGAATGTGACTATCCCAAACCGCGAAGAGAAAGTTGGACTGAATGTGTATCGGAAGAAGTGATCGAGATGTGGCTTCAGAAATAAGACAAGAAGGAGCTCATCGGGTGGGGATGTTTTTCTTCGAAACGAGGGCTGGTGCAGAAAACTCGTCTGGCCTCATGACTTTGCAAACGTCGATGGCATATACTGTGTCGCCCGGGACTTATCGCGAGTATCGTAGAGAATACCGATCCTCCTGGCTCTTTGAACACACGATACCGGAAGGGTGCACACAGGGCACGTGAGCGACATAGCCAAATTCGATGTGATCCGCCTCTACCTGCGCCAGCAGTTTCCCAAACACCACATCACCGATTTCCAGGAAGGAACCAGTCGCGCGCAGGTCTTCCGGGTCGATGGGCCGCACGGTCATCCACTCCACTACGCTGTCATCGGACTCGACTTCCTCCACGATCAGACGGCGGAAGACCTTCAACAGGCCCTCCTGTCATCTGGCCTGGGAGATAGGCTGAAAGTAGCCGGAGCCTCACCTGTGACGGTCTCAAAGACAGGGTTCAGCACAGAGGGAAGTATTGCCATCGCCTGATCATTGCGATGGCTGGCTACCCCCTTCGCTCATCACGTCCGACGTGCACCTGAGCACTCACACGGCCACTTTCGGAGAGCACCGCGCAACTCGATACCCTCCCAATGCCGGCCTGCTATGCAAAAAGTCGGACGGAAGAATTCGATGTCGTGATACAGGACAAGTCGATTCGTAGGCAGACAGATGGTGCACCCGGAGGAATGGGAGTGGGAAAGACCGGAACATGCCTCCGAGCACCCTATCAACGTACGCGGCATCACTCCGACGCACGTCGATAGAGGGTCGTTGGATGTGTTTTGGAGAGGACGGTCGAAATACAGGCTGGACTAACCCCTCTGCTTGGCAATCTTGTCGGCTCGCTTTTCCTTCGGCGTCTTGGCTGGCTTCTTCTTCGTGGCTTTTTTCTGTGTCATCCCCTTAGACATTACATGTCTCCTCTGATAAATGGATGAGTAATATTGAACTGCGACGCAATCGCCGCCCCCACTTCATACCCCAATTACGGAGAAAATGGAATAGGGCATCTGATGTTCATTCGCCGATTGACTTCACTTCATACCCACTGTACAGCTTGCACCAATAGGACCATCTGTCCGTCTGACCGGATGCTGTCAGTGGAGTGACCATGGGAAATCCAGGGGGCAATAAGGAGCGAGACGGGTTCGCCGATGCCATCAATCGAGCAGCATTTGGCAACGAGCGTGTCCTGTTACGCCGACGTGGCCGAGCAGTCGCTGCGGTGGTGCCCATCGATGACCTGAGACTCCTGGAAGCCTTGGAAGATCGTATCGATCTCCTTGACGCCCGCGCAGCCTTGGCTCAGGCAAACAAGAACGGCGCGAAGCCTCTCGATGTCATATTGAAAGAATTGGGGTTCTGATTGCACCGGGCAATTTCAACAATTTTTCTGGCCCCTCCTGCGGAGCAACAACTTCACGCACTCGCCAAACCGCTTCGGAACATTCTCGTGAAATGGCTCAATGTACTCCGGACTAATCCACGCCCCCCCGGCGTCACCAAGCTCGAAGGCTTGGACCATCTCTATAGGATCCGCAATGGCGATTATCGGATTGTCTATGCGATTCGAGACAAGGAGCTCATCGTCCTTGCCATCAAGAATGGCACTCGCGCAGAATTTTCTCGCCCCTAATGAACATGCTCCCACAGGATGCTCAAAAATGCCGGACTTCTCACCCACCCGACCCCGCCGAGACGCGTCTCTTATCCCAAGTACGGACGCAGCGAACTATCCATTTTTTAGGGGTGGCTGGGATGATCCCAACTGCGCGCGTCCAACGAGGGCCTTCTGAGACCGCGCGTTGCGCGAGCACGGCGATCATCCCAACTACTCCGCCCATTTTTCAACATCCTACTAAGGTGGGCGGTTGGTAATTTCCTCATAATACGATTCCAACATGCCCTTCCTGGCTGGTTCGACAATCACCAATTGACGTTGGTCGAAGGTGTTGGCGCAATACAGATAGATCCCCTCTTCTGCCTGTCCCAGCTCGACGTGCAGCTGACGCCCGTCCGGTTCCTGGCTGGTCGTCTCTTTGAAGACCTGCTTTTCATGTAACTGTTTCCACACAAGCTGGGCGGAAGGACAATGGTTCTCATAGAGCGGCGCGTCTGGACCGGTTGATCCGGTTTTGACCTTCGTGCGGTCGAACGGACCGGCTTGGTCCGGCTCCGGCACTTCATCCCAGTGAAACTGACGCGGCACTCCTCTCTCCAGTATATAGAAGGGCCCATCGTCGGCAATTTCTTCGACGAGACGGTAGCGAATCAATTCCGGTTGTTTGACTAAGCCAAGACCTCGTGCGGCCAATGCCCGCTGCAGCGGGATTCGTCTTGCCAATTGACGAGTTTTCTCAAACACGATCATGCGCCCCTCTGGAGTGAGCAGACCGCACAGGCGATCGAGCCTGGCGCCGATCCCTGTTCGCCGTTCAAAGTCCGCTTGCTGCTGAATCTCGCCGGCACGCTCGAAGGTCTTCCAACTGCGACTAGGAATGCCTGAATCCTGTTCAGCTTGCACGAGGGCATGTGTGGCAAGGATCTCCTCAAAGGGACCAGGCGGAGTCTTGTGATCGAGATCAAGACATTCAAACTGAACATTCGTGAGGCCAAGAGCCTTCGCCTGTTCCTGTGCACGCGCAATCGAAGCAGGTGAGCGATCGATCCCGACGAAGGTCTTCTTGGGATACTGCCTGGCGTAGAATGTCATGAGAATGCCGACCCCGCAGCCCACATCCAGGATGGAGCGGGCCTCTCCGAGACCCTCTGCCACGCGCGGGCCTATGGCCACATAATAGTCATACCGCTGGCTATAGAGGACCGGCAGAATCTTTGGATGTGCCGCAGCATCGTAGAACGAGACCTCGTCGACAAAGGATCCGCTACGTTTTCCCTCCATCCTCTGATGCAGTGCTGTGATTTCAGACGGTGAGAGGGTCTCCCGCTGCCATTGGAAATAGCTTTCATCCGACGTAAATTGCCGGAGGCCCCACTCGGCCAAGTGCGAATGGAGCGATTGCAACAATGAGTCGTTCATCATTGATTCAGCCTCGGCACACCTGCTCAACACGTTTCCAGCGAGGCCGCAAGCAGTGCAAACCACGAGGCGTACGCGGTGAGAGTACGTTGAGTGGTTCGAGCGACTGAGAACGAAGCTGGAGAGCGTTTTCAGCAGGCGATTACGGTCTCTTGAGCATGATCGCGTCGAAATACGTCTCTGGCACCGGATGCGGGTAGCGCAGTTGGCCCGAGCCGAAGGCGACGTACTTTTCACAAGTCAATTGCTCAAGACCGATCGGACCCTTGGCATGGATCCGTGAACCACTGAGTCCGATGTCGGCGCCCATCCCGTAGCTCTCGCCGGCATTGAGTCGGGATGACGCGTTGACGAACACCGCGCTGGCATCCACTTCACGAGTAAACCGCATGGCCGACTCATAACTCGTGGTGGCGATGACCGCCGTCAGACAGGGCCCATGCGCCACAATGTGTGCCAAGGCTTCGTCCAAATTCGCGACCATTTTGACGGCCAACACAGGCGCCTGGAATTGGGTGCGCCAATCCTCCTCCTTCGCCGCAATGATCGAGGTATGCCCGGTCATGGCCATTTGCCCCATAAGAGCCAGTGTCTTCGGACAGGCCCGTACCTCGATCTTAAACTCTACGAGCATCCGGTTGATCAAGGGAGGCAAGAACTGTCGCCCAATCACCTGTTGCACGAGCAGCGTGTCGAGCGAGTTCGCTGCCATGGCTTTCTGTACCTTGGA
>DATNCR010000296.1:0-5386 GCA_035607135.1 Nitrospiraceae bacterium | reverse complement strand
GGCATATCGGAGCCGGCCGATCTCCGGCAAGTGATCCTTTAACAGGAGAATCGCCGATTCGAAGCGCATAGTCTGTGCAGTCATCAGCAAGAGACCTGCCTCTTCCGCCGCGGCTACCATCGCTCGTGCTTCGTGGCCTGTTGGCGCTAACGGCTTTTCAATGAGGAGCGGCTTCCTGGCCTTCACTGCCTCAAGACAGATTTCGGGACTGAGTGTTGGAGGGGTCACCACGACCACGGCCTCTACCGTCGGATCTGCAATCAAATCGCGATAGTCGCCGTATACAGGAATTTCTGTCGTCGGGAGCGATGGCAGCGCTTCCTCGATCCGTTTCCGGCAGAGAGCCGCAAGACTCACACCTGGCAGATCTTGCAGGAGATGATGGATATATCGGCTCCCATGCCGGCCGGCACCGATGAGACCGATTCTAAGCGGCATAGGCGCCATATCCCTCTGTGAAGGTGAGAAACTGTAGTCGCCATTAAACGCAGGGTCAACTACAAGTTGAGCCCCATAGATAGCAGGATTGACAGCCTGGCGGCCCGGTCCCTATAGTACGCGCGCCTACAAAACCTTGATGGAAAAGAGATTGCCGCAATGACATCGACCATCGCTCCCTTTACTTTGGATCAAATCGGGACCGGCACCGCTCGCTTTCCGAGTGGTGTCGCCATTCCCACCCTGACGGATGCCGCCGTTGATCCCTATATCCAGACACGCACATCCAAACACGTACAGGTGGAGTGTATACAGTTTTGGCCTCAGGAAAAGGGGCGCTACCCCGGGCTGGTCCTCTTGCATGAAGCATGGGGATTGACCGCGCAAATCAAAGATCTCGGTGCCAGGCTGGCGTGCGAAGGCTACGGCGTCATCATTCCAAATTTGTACGGAAGACTGGGCGGCATGGTGACGGCCAATGCGGAGGTTGCGGATGCGCTCATGGGCAAGCTGAACGAGTCGCTCGTGCTACAAGATATCAACTCCTGCTGTGAATTCATGAATACGCGTGACCACATCAAACAAAATATCCATGGCGTGGTCGGCTTCGGGATGGGTGGATCCTATGCACTCCGGTTTGCCTGTCAACGAAAACGGCTTCGAGCCGCCGTCGTCTATTACGGACGAGTGATGCAGCCTGAAACCGCGATCCATGATCTATTCTGCCCAGTGCTCTATCATCAAGCCGGCCAGGATCAGTGGGTGCCAAGTCAAGATGTGGATCGGCTTCGTGGAGCAGCAATCGAATACAAAAAACGTGTCGAGATCCGAACCTATCCAGATGCTCCCCATGCGTTCTGCAATGAGCAGCGCACGGACAGCTATCGTGCTGACACGACGGCAGAGGCTTGGGAAGCAACCGCCATATTTCTGAAGACCTCCTTCCAAGGCACCTAACCGGTTTTCCCATAGCTTTGTGTCGGTAGTCCATGCTTGAGGGTGCAGACGGAAGCACGGTAGAGTAGTCTAATGCGCCATCACAGCTTCATTATTCAAGAATCCCTATCTCCAATTGGCCTCACCCTCGCGATGGTGATCGTTGTGGTATTCGGGCCTTGGTGTAATGCCACGGCAGACGAATCCCTTCCAAGTCCCGTACCGGATTTTCCATCGGTCATTCGTGCCCATGCTGATCAACTGGCAAAAATGGAGTCCGACAAGGAGGCCCGCAACTTATTTGTATCGGCCATCGGTCCAGCACTTCGGTTGAGCGAGGCGGCCAGGACATTGGGGGCCGGCCCGTTACCGGCCAAACTCGCCAAAGAACTCCTCGTGCCGGACCTGACGGAGGCGGTTCATCGCTTGATGAGCGATCTGTCCGCCTGGCACCTCGCCTCCACTGTCAGGCAGGCTGTGAGCGATCAACACATTACGACAGTGACCGAGCAACTGTTCATGTCTCCACAAGCTCGGGCATGGCTCGATCAGCAAACACAGGCGTCCTGGCATGACTCACTGCATCAACTCTCCGATGTCGTTGTCTCCCCCGAATGGGCCAAGAACAATCAGGGAGAATCTGCTTCGACCCGATCGGTAGCGGTCTTGGAGCGAGCCATCCGCCTCGAAGTCGACGCGATGCAGGCCAGCTACCGGGAGTGGGATCGCTTACGGAACTGGAATGGTCGGGTCCGTGAGCTCCGCGGACAGGCCCGGCTCTGCGGGACCTGGCAGTGGATCATTCACAATCATCAGAAAAACCATCAAGAACAGAAGTTTTCATTACTCTTCCCACCGGCAGGACAGACACAGGGTACTCGGCCGGGACTCGTTGAAACGGTAGTGTTGGGCGAAAACGTCTATCTACGGTGGGAAATCGATGGCCGGGTCCAAGAAGATAGCCTGCAGTTCAATAAAGAAGGGCAACGTCTCGAAGGCACCTTTGTGAACTCTCAAGGAGGATGGGGATCGATCAGCGGGAAGAAAACGGCCGATTGTACACCCTAGCAGGAACGTATGACTCACCCGAAGCGCGCCTCTCTTGCATGTCCCTCTTCACGGCTATGATGTGCGACTCGCTGTCGTGCGAGGTAGCGTATCTCGCCAGACTCCCCAACCTAAGAGCAGCCAGCCGGCGATAAAGGTGAGCCCACCGACCGGGGTCACGGCCCCCAACCACCGAATCCCCGCAAGGGACACTCCGTACAGACTGCCTGAAAAGAGCAGAATCCCGATGATAAAGAGCCACCCGGACTTTTGAAGACCCTGTTCAGGGTAACGATCAATGGCCCAAGACACGATACAGAGCCCAAAAGCATGGTACATCAGATAGCGTGTTGCCGTCTCGAAGACTTGGAGCATCGGCGCATCCAGAATTTCCTTGAGTGCATGGGCACCAAAGGCTCCGGCAGCGACGCCGGATCCGGCAAGTATCGTCCCAATCATCAGGAATTTCTGAGAAGGTGACCGACCTATCATATCCATCCTCCTAGTTCGTGATCTGTCCTGTTCATCCGATTCATTCCCGCCATGAAATAAGCTGAATGCCCTTTATCTGGTTGGTCTAATTCACCCGTGTAAGCGAACCAACCAGTCACATCGGCAATGGATTCGAGCAGACGGCATGAGCCGCGTTGTCTATCCCCGGTTCGGGCGATTGTAGCAGAAGCGATGATGAATAATGTGGGCTAAGTCTCGATAGGCCTCTCTCATGCTCTGCTCTCTATTCTCTTCGACAGATAACTCATTACTTGTCTCGGGAATGAACACGGGAAACAGCAGCTTTTTCGATTTTGAACGGGACAAGGATACGGACAGTGACCAATACACCACCTTTTCGGGTAAGCCCCCCATCTCTTGAGGAATAGGCAAGCACCTCTCGCCCACTCTATCCTGCGTGTATCATGCTGGCGAAACAACAGACCTGGTGGGATAGTCCCAAGTTTACGATTGACTGCGTACTCGCTCACGTCAGCAGTCATATTCAAGCGGACGGGTGCGTACTCGAACGCTTAGAGGGTGGGTGTAAACTCTCCACCCCTGAGCATCTGAGAGCAGGAGACTTTGTGAGGGTCCAGTTATGGTTGGAGGGCGAGGAGTCCTTTATAGACATCCGGCTGGCGGAAGTCAGAAAGATCCACGGGCATTGGATCGCGGCGGAAGTGATTCAGGTGAGCCCGAATGACCGGATGAGACTGAATCGATTTATCGATGTCCCTGCAATTGGTCAGATCGAAGAATCTGCTTTCATCGACCATCTTCTCATTCGGGCATAGCTCGGCGTCCATCCTTACAGCAGATTCACATACACCCTCCTGTAAAACTCATCGCCCGGGAAATGATTGCATGTTCAGTAATTTGAAATCCGGGATGTGATCAGGGTGCGGAATGAACGCCATATCAGCGATGGCCATCTCGCCACTTTCACTTGTCGCCATGATTTTCACATCATAGTTATCCATTGGAATGGGGCGATTACTCTCTTCCGGCAACGAAGTAACGCGAAGGGATGAACATCCACCAGGGCCCGAAACGAATCTGAATACATCAACAAACATGGCATCCATACATTCCGGATCTTTCGTTGGATGCACATTGAAGTTTGTGGCTCCGGCCCGGTCATGTCTCAATTTAAGATGACTGCCAATTGCAGAGAAATTCTGCGGTTTCTTCTCCAACGCGATGAGCTTCACCTCGACATTCCTCAGGGTAGAATCATGACTGTTCACCAATGCCACACGATAGGTGTACAGCTGTCCAATGGTACGCACAGCCTCTGAATGACCCAGGCCTGGATCCACCTGCACCCAGGGTTCCCCTTCACGAATCACCATGGACAATTTGCCCTTCACAATATTCCATCGCACATATAAGTGCGTACCCCATAGACCGACACCCGCGAACGCAATCCAAAATATCCATGCATCGATGGATTTCGTCGCGACCCATAGTGGGACCTCCTCGATGCCGAAATAGTTGAACCAGGCCTCTACGTTGGAATGGGCTTGTCGAGGGGTGACCGTCGTAGCCAACATGAGCAACGTCAATCCCAGAATCGGAACTGATTTGATCACCCATTTCCAATACATTCGCATTCCGGACCCCTTCGAATAGAAGGAGGGCGTGTGTACGACCAGCATCCTCCCATGACACCAAGATGTACCAGAAAATACCCTGAGAATCCTGCCGAGTTGGCACGCCTCGGTCTATGGCAATGAAAATTACGCGAGGACCATAGGGAATGGGTTTTGAGTCATTTCACGCCTGCGACCTCCCCTTAGAAAAGACTAGGAACATCCCCAGACATGCAACCCTTCGGGGGGTGTATAATTATCCTACTCGCTCTCTTCCCCTTTCACGGAGGAGGCCCCCATGCTATCCATTCCAAAAATCATCAGCGTCGTTTTGGGTAGTTTCGTGCTGTGCCTAAGTCTGTCCGATGCCAGTCAGGCGAGACACAATAGGGGAACTGACCCATGTCTTGACCGCAGAGCGCCTGGCATCGAGAAATGCGGAGCAGGCAAGCAGCAAGGCATCCGCACCATCACGGGAGAAGTGCGCACATCAATGGCACGAGACTTCTCGTCAAACAAACTGACGGCGAGGAAGTGATTTACCAGATCAACCTCAGCACCAAAATTGGCGGTGACATTCGCCCAGGAAATCGTATCGAGGCGAAAGTAAATGAAGTGGAAGGCGAGAGACTCGTAATCTCAATTGACTTGGCCCGATAAAGCCCAGGCCGTTAACCCTGCAGAGGCTTGTGGGGATGTTGCGGGGTTAGCTCGTTGGTCACTTGGAGGAGATCAGGTCGGGAATAAATCCATAGATCGCGAAAAGCCCTCCAACAAATACTCCGATCACCGCAGCAGAGTTGAGCGGTGTCAACTTCAGTTGTGCGCTACCTGGCACAATCCTTAGACACTCTCCATGATATGGGCATAGTCATGAG
>DATNCR010000290.1:0-3803 GCA_035607135.1 Nitrospiraceae bacterium | reverse complement strand
ATCCCGCGAGACTCCGATGAACAGGCATTGGAGAAGGCATGCCTGGAGCTTGAGACGGTCCTGAATCGACTGACGGATCAGGCGGATGCCGCCTGCAAGGTCTAGCAGGAGGGCCCACCCTTCTCACCTGTCTTGCACTTCTTGCGTCACGGTCCATGGTTGATGGCTGACCACTGATAGCTCATATGTGGCGTCTCTTCTACAATATTCTCTTGCTGGCCGTTTCGCCGGTCATCCTGGCGGTTCTGCTGGCCAAGCAACGATGCCGTCGCGGTTTGCTGTACCGGCTGGGACTCAGAAATAGTCTATCTGGTCTGTCCGTTCCTTCTGGTCTATCTCGTCGATCGGACGGGCTCAACAAGCCGGTCATTTGGATTCACGCCGTGTCTCTCGGTGAAGTGGTCGCGGTGACACCGCTCGTGATTGAGCTGCATCGCCGCCATCCCGAGTGTCGCCTGCTGGTCTCGACGGTGACCGAGACCGGACGGGAAGCCGTAGAACAACGGTTGGCCGGCGTGGCAGATCATTGTTATGCGCCGCTCGATTTCCCCTGTGTCGTGTCCCGCTTCATCGAACAACTGCAACCTCGCCTCTATCTGTTCGTCGAGACGGAACTCTGGCCCAATCTCTTATGGCATCTACGCCGGCGTGGAGTGCCAACGGCTCTTGTGAACGGTCGGCTCTCGACCAGGTCCTTTGCGCGGCAGCAGTGGGCGCCCGTGCGATCATTCTACCGGATGATGTTGCAGACACTGAGCCTCTGTCTGATGCAGTCGGACCGGGATGTCGATCGTATCATCGCGCTGGGAGCAGAGGCCTCGCGAGTCAGGCGAACAGGGAATATTAAGTTCGACCAGCCGATACCAGCTGTGACTGGAGGGGGAGCGGCAAGGGCGTATCTTGGGCTTCAGGAGACGGAACAGCTCTTTGTGGCAGGCAGTACCCATTCTGGTGAAGAAGAGATGCTCGTGGAATGCTATCGAGCCCTCGTGGCACAGTGTCCCTCCGCAGTCTTTTTGCTGGCTCCTCGACACATTGAACGCGCGGAATCGGTCGAGGCGATGATTCGGGCGCGGGGGATCGCCGTGCAGCGACGCAGTACCATCGGTCAGGGCGCTGCGCAGGGGCCTACCGGTCCTCGCGTTGTGGTACTCGATTCGCGGGGCGAATTGGCTGCTATCTATCGGGAAGCGGTGGTGGCGTTCGTCGGAGGCACACTCGTTCCAATTGGTGGACACAATTTACTGGAGCCGGCCCAGTGGGCAAAGCCGGTGTTGTTCGGTCCCTATACCGACCATTGTGCGGAGATTGCAGACCTCTTGATTCAAGCGAGAGGTGGCCATCGGGTTCTCGAGGCAGAGGACCTCACTCGACAGGTGATGATGCTGTTTTCTGATAACAAGGAACGGGAGCGGATGGGCCGGTCGGCTCGTCAGGTGGTCGAACAGAATCAGGGAGCCTTGCAACAGACGCTAGAGGCCATCGACAGACTGCTGACGATGCAGCAAGGCAGCAGCGGGTCTCCTTATGCAGACCGGTCGCTTCCTCTTATGGCTGAGAAAAGTGGTACCTACTCAGGTAGATAGGCTGAAGGCTGTTAGGGGTCAATCATGCATGATCAGACATACCTCCGGCATTTAAGTCGGCTTACCGTAATCATTCAGGCAGATAGACTGAATGTCTCAACCTTCAGCCTTCAGCCTGAACACCTGTGTGGCTACGGAAAGTGCTGAATCCCGGGACAAAGGTCAGGTGGTGGCTGATGTGGGCCGCAATCCCTTATGGGGTGGTTGCGGGGCTGCGCGCGTTGCTGTACGACTGGGGCTGGTTTGCTCAGCGGAAATTGCCGGTCTCTGTGCTGAGTGTCGGAAATCTCACGTTGGGTGGGACGGGGAAAACGCCCGTTGTGATCGTGCTGGTCGATTGGCTTCTGGCACAGGGGAAACGGGTGGCGATTCTCAGTCGGGGTTATCGGCGGACCAGTACAGATCCATTTCTCTTGGTGTCGGATGGCGAGCGTCTGCTGGTCAACCCAAAAGAGGCTGGGGATGAGCCATTCTTGATGGCGCAGCGTTGTCCCAAGGCGATCGTCGCGGTTGGTGCTGATCGGTATGAGCTTGGTGACTGGGTCTTGAATCGATTTCCGGTCGATTGTCTGGTACTCGACGACGGGTATCAGCATCTGGGGCTCTATCGTGACGTGAATCTCTTGCTGGTCGATGCCACGGATGCGGAGGGGCTTGCGGCCCTGGTCCCGTCCGGTCGGCTCCGGGAACCGCTACAGGCGGCGGCGCGCGCAACGGCGATTGTGGTGACGAGAGCGGACGTGCCGGCGCAAGTGACAGAGGTCTGTCACAGACTGCGAGCGACGCTCGGAACGATGCCCGATCCGATCCAGGTGGTCTTTCGTCCGGAGAGTCTCGTGTCGGTGGTGACGGGAACGTCGCAAACACTCTCCTGGTCCAAAGGAAAAACCGCACTGCTCTGTAGCGGCGTGGGGCATGCCGGATCATTTCGCTCCCTTGTTGAACGAATGGGGATGAAGATTCTTGATGAAGTGGCCTATGCCGATCATCATGACTATACGAGCCATGACGTCGAGCGACTGAGAGCCAGGGCGGCTGAACTCCAGGCTGAACTGATCGTGACAACGGAGAAAGATGCCTGCAAATTGGCTTCGCTGCTCCAACATACGGATAGCTGGTGGGCAGTCAGACTGACCACGTATGTGAGCGCGGGGGAAGAACGCCTCAAGCAGCTCGTGTTGAGTCGACCGAACCGCATTCCGGCGGAGGCCTGTGGATAGAGCAGCCATCAAACGAATTCTTGTGCGTGGACCGAACTGGCTTGGCGATGCGGTGATGTGCGAGCCGGCGCTCCGTGGATTGCAGCGGCTGTTCCCCGAAGCGCAGATCGCGTTATTGGTCAAACCGGCTGTGGCCGATTTATTCGCGGGCCATCCGGCATTGACACGTGTGCTGACCTACGACAGCAATGGAAAGCATGCGGGGCTCCCAGGTAAGTGGGCCTTGGCCGGCCAATTGCGGCAGCAGGGTTTCGATCTCTCGGTCTTATTTCAGAATGCGTTCGAGGCGGCGTTCCTCACGTTCCTGGCTGGTGTGCCTCGGCGCTACGGGTATGCGACAGACGGGCGAAGTTTGCTATTGTCCCATCCGGTCGCTCCGCCGGACCGCCGCGCGCTCGTCCATCAAGTCCGTTATTATTGGGATCTGCTGAAACCCCTGGGTCTCACGGGTGATCCCCCTGCACCGGAGCTTGTCGTATTTCCGGAGGAGGAACAGGCGATGGCAGGGCGATTTGCCCAGGGTGGAGTGACTGCATCGGACATCGTCATTGGGGTCAACCCCGGCTCGACCTATGGCGAAGCAAAACGCTGGTTTCCGGAACGGTTTGCAGAAGTCACAGAACGACTGTGCCGCACGATGCGCGAATCGCGTGAACAACAAGTCAGCGTGGTCATTTTGGGGGCCAAGGGGGAAGAGCGTTTGGGCCGTGAGATCGCCACGCGTCTGTCATCCCGATCTCTGGTGTTGTCTGGTGCCACGACGATCCGGGAACTCATGGTGGCGCTAAAGAGATGCACCCTGCTCCTCACAAATGATACTGGTCCCATGCATATTGCCTCCGCGTTCAGGGTACCGGTCGTGGCCATCTTTGGACCGACCGATTGGCGGACCACATCGCCCTTTGGAGATGCCCACGCCATTGTGCGGCAGCCGGTCGATTGTGCTCCCTGCCTGTTGCGGGAATGTCCCATCGACCATCGATGTATGACAATGGTT
>DATNCR010000285.1:0-4276 GCA_035607135.1 Nitrospiraceae bacterium | reverse complement strand
GTCGGTTGAGCCTACGGCGCATAACGGCTCGCTTCTTGATGATGGGCAAAGGCGTAATACACCACGACCCAGTTCTTATCGAATTCCACCTGCAGTTCCTCGGTGCCTAATCCCCCACCGCCATAGGTGAGTTGATACAGGTCGCTGGGGACAACTTCCAGAAATGGAAAAAAGAAAGCCAGCGGACGTGTGATGTTCACCGTAAAGTGTTTGATATCAAGAAACTGATACCGTACGACTGTGCCGCTGTCCACCCGCCGGATACTCCCTGGGGCTCCCAGGTTCTTGACGATTTCGTGGAGTGTCGTTGCCCCGGGCACGATGAAAGAAACGTCGTCCGGACGAATAATTTCATTGACTGTGACGCGACGCCAAGCCAGAGGGCATCCTTCTAAAAGGAGGGCCAGAAGGCACACAAGAATCACCAGTCCCCGTCGCCGATCCGACATCGTCGATTAGTCCCCAAATGGCCAGAATTGTAGTTTGGGAGGCGGTTTCTGGCGGCCCATCACCACTTGCTGTACGATGCCGTCGGGAGAGAAAAATATGTACAGGTCGTTTCCGACGACATTGGTTCGAGAGAAAAACAGGACGGTGCCGGATTTGACGGTGTAATTGTAGTAGTGGAATATCTCCTTATCATGAACTTCAATGACACGCTCCGGTGCACCAAGTATATTCGCGACGTCTTGTCTGGTAGAAGCTCCGATCGTAATCGACTCCACATCCTCCTGTTTGAAATCATCATCATAATTGCCCCGGAAAAACGCGCATCCCTGTACGAGGGTGGCAGCAGCCACAACGACCAACAACGACCGAACCACAAGCATGGAGCCTCCTTTCCTTCTGCCCGTCTTACGAGCCATGACGCTTCAGAACGAAATCGTTTTCGTAGACGTCATACATTGATGGTGTCAGACCAACCCGCCGGTACACGGTTTGGGCCGCTCGATTGTCTCGTGCCACGTACAGTCTAATACCGCACATCTCTTTATCGGCTTTGCCCATCTCAACGAGGGTATCATGCAACCGCCGATAGATTCCTTTCCGTCTCCAGGCGGGATCCACATACACACTCTGAATCCACCAAAAGGCACCGTTACGCCAATCGCTCCATTCATAGGTGACCATCAGCTGTCCGAGCAGTGGGCGATCATCAGCCTGTTCCAGTTCGGCAACCATGAAAAATCCCCGCGCGGGAGTTTCGATCAGGGCGATGGTTCCGAGAAGGAGGCGGTCGAGATCGAGGCAGCGGCCTTCCGTTTCTTGAGCCATTGCTGCACTGAACGACGCGATCGTCTCTACATCTTCCGGCCTGGCACGTCTAATATTCAGGTGATCAAGGTCTGACATGTGTCTTAGACCGTTGTCTTCGGGGCTTGTAACCATCCGGTCTCCGGCTTGTACAAGCCGGCGGTACACTCCATCTTTATGGCGTCTTCCGGTGGCAGATTGATGGGGCGTAGCTGGGGCTGCGGAACCAACGCGAGGAAGCCGGTGAAGGGATGGATGGCCGTGGGCACAAAGACCATGCGCAATGGTGTTGGTGCGACCTGCAACGCAGACGGTGCGGTTCCCATGACAAAGCCGATCGCCCAGAGTCCGTCTCGAGGAAACGGAAAAGCCACCACAGTGCTCCGCCCGAATCGTGACCGGAAATTAAGAAGATCGGCCATCCCTTTGAGCGTGCCGTAGACACTGCGGACGAGTGGAACGTGCTCGATCCACCGTTCGGTTCTGGTGATCACACGCTGTCCTATGACATGGGTGGCAATGGCACCGATGGCCACAACCAGGACCAATAACAAGACCAGACTGAGTCCAGGCCTTTGTCCGGCCCCAATATTCCACGGGAGATCATGAATGAGTTCGTTGAGTGCTGAGAATAGGGTGGAAAGGATCAAGAATGTGGCCCAGGCCGGCACGAGGACCAGCAATCCGGCCAAAGAGTATTTCCATAGTGTCTTTGACATCGCCGCTTGTTTCCTTCTCTACGATCAGGCGAAGCCGGAACTCTAGCAGAAACGGCCACCAAAAATGGAGTCTGTACGCTGGGCTTGATCTCTTCGAGTTCGGTGATCTATTGTACAAATAAGGGACCGTTTGATCCACACAAGGGGGATATTATGGCAGATCGTACGGAATCTAGGCGTCCGGTCAATATCGATAAAGATCTTCTCGCCATTCTCTGTTGTCCCGACACAAAGCAGGACGTCAGTTTGGCTGATGAGGCACTGATTGCCAAATTGAATGAGGCCGTGAGCCGTGGAAAATTGAAAAATAAAGCGAATAAGCCGATCACTGAACCCCTTGACGGAGGGTTGATCCGGGGTGATCGAAAGATGCTGTATCCGATCCGCGAAGACATTCCTGTGATGCTTATCGAAGAAGGCATCCCTCTTGAAGGGATGATCTAGCAATTCTTACTCACCAACCGATGTCTTCTGCAAGCAGGCCACACTATCTCTTCATCCCGAAAATTCTGTTCCATGCGCAATGAGGGAAGACTCGAATAGGCGCGATCGTTGTTGAGGGCCGGAAGCCGGCGAGTTACCTATTGATTGTCGGTCTTAGACCCGGTGGACGTTCCACAGTGCCGACAAAGATACTCGTACAGATTTCCGGTCGGTAGCACGAGTAGGAGTCGCTCTCGTGTCGGGGTTGCCACTCGGCAGGACGGACAATAGAGCAGCGAGGCATTTAACGATCTGAATTGGTCTTCCTGTTCCGAGGCATCTGGTCTTGGCGACCGAGCTGTCCTAGGAGATAGACCGGTCGGCCTAGGTGGAGCAATCGGTTTTCGAGGGAATCCTGACATACAATAATCCTACCCAGCTGAAGCGGTAGGGGGCACCTACCAGGAGGCGTTGGGTCCGCTTTCCGACGGGAACTTGGGAACGTGCCGGAACAGTTTCCATACCCCCCGCCCTGCCTGCACCAGACCATAGACTGCTACCCCGCTCAATAAACCGTAGAGCCCCGTGGTACTCCATGGCCAAAGACCAGGAGCATGCATGACGACGCCAAGTGCAATGTGGCCGCCGACTCCCAGGCAAAGCCCAAAAATGATCCATTCTCGCATCATCGTAACGATCGGTAATTCGTCATGAGAAGCGGCAGGTGAAGTGTGTTCGGCAAGCCCGATAGAAGACGGAAGCGTTACACCGCCGGCGTCTTAGCTGACTCAATGTCCGTTGCTGTGATCAGACTCGATAGATAATCAGCGACAAAATTGAGAGCCTCCTCTCGGCCGTCCGCGCGACGTCCTTTTTCTCGCCGTTGGACTGACAGCTCGTGATCAAGATCTGATTTGACTTCCGTGAGTACTCGTTGGAGGGATGACGGAGTTAAATTCGCATCCATGTCTTCGAGCTCTTGGCAGCGATCAAGCACCCAATTTAAGCCCTCGATCCGTCCGGCGTAATGTTCCTGTTCAGCCGTGTCAATCCGTGACATCGTGGTGGCAAAGGTTTGGGCTTCGTAAATAAGATTATAGAAGCTGGTCACTGCTCGCTGTAGGGTTGGATTCATGTCACTCCTTTGCGCAAATTATTAACCACTCGATTATACACGAGAATGCCAAGGCGACAAGGAAAAAGTTGTCAGACTAGGTAAATAGGAGAGAATGAAACTCGTTCATGAAGCCATAATAAAGCGGGGCGAAATCTTTGAGACTCTCAGGGCTAGTTTCTTTGAGGCGTTTAAAGAAGAGTACCTGTGCGCGAGGGTTTATCTGCTCCAGGAGCGTGCCCAATTGAGCCATGGTGTAACTGGCTGGAGCAGTGAGGACATAGTGCACGAGGCGTTCGACAAATTGCTGAGCGAGATACTCACTGGCAAGGTAGCCCTCCGGGAGTTTTCCTGAAGCCAGAAACTCATCGAAGGGTATGGCTTGCGCAGCAAACGGAATAGATGGTTGCTGTTGAACGGTCACGCCGGTGATACCCCAGCTTGTGGATAGAGGAAGATCTTGAGCAACTCTACTGGACCACTCGGAGCACGTCAAGTGTACAGAAGGGGTATGTAGAACCTGAGCCGAAAGACCAATGAAGGCTCAAGAATCTTTGGGTTAAACAGAAGGGGCGGAGTCCATAAAGGAACTCCGCCCCCCATTCGAAGCGATAGCCTTCTGATCCTTACAGCCAGGTGACGCGTTCGGCGGGCCGAATGTAGATCGGCTCTTCCACCTGAATGCGCGCCACTTCCTTCCCCGACTTGTTGAACCCCAGCACCGTATCGTTGTACATCTCAAACCGCTTCCCGTGGATCTGGGTCT
>DATNCR010000283.1:0-3161 GCA_035607135.1 Nitrospiraceae bacterium | reverse complement strand
TCATTCTGGCAGTTCTTCAAGTTTGGGTTTCCTGTCATGTTGGGGTCGGTACTCATGAGTGCGGTGTATCTCTGGCTCCTCTTTCTCCGCTGACCTAGCTCGGATAAAAATGGGTTCACAATCCTATATGGGACGGATTGGATAGCCTGTCCCGCAAAACCACATCATCGGTTGAGATTTCAGAATTGGACTTACCGGGTCGTCAGTTAGAGCCGCAATATGATCGCGTGAACTATGCAGAGTTCATGAGGATGTCTCCAGTCATCCATCGCAGTTATCACCAGTTGGGTGAAGGAATGTCCCTGTACTATAGGTGATGGGCTACAGTACAGGGATCCCTGCAAAATCAAATGCATACAGATTTTTATCTCGAAGCGTGCACTCGTTTTCCTTCGCAGGTATTTACCCCCTAAGTATATGAAGGAGTGGAATATACCGAAACACACTCTATGAAGCGTGTCCGCTCTCCCTCTGGTGAGGTACGGTGCTTGCTCCCGTCTATTCGATAGAAGGAACCGAAAGATAGCACTTCTCTCAATGAGACTGGAGGCTTGGTCATGGCGACGCACACTCTCGAAGCGATGCTCTCCTACTACACAGCTGTCTCATCGCGGGAGCGACAGGTGGGAATTAGAGAATTCGACCAAACCTCCAGCAGGCTGCCTGTTGGGGCTATCCCTCTTATTAGCCAGAGGTGTGAGGAGCGGATGGAGTATCGGGGTATATGTTCGTATGAGATGCTCGAAGTCATCAATGAAGATTCGGGCATCATCGAGCAAGGAGAGGCCATTGCTGTCAATCGGAGCACAGAAGGGATGCTCCTCTTCATGGGCATGGCTCCTCACGTGAAGCAGTTGATCGAAGTGCATACTTCCCGCTTCGGATGGGGCCGGACCGCGAATGTCTTTGAAGCCCGATGGGTTAGGCAGGTACGGGTGGAGTCACTCGGAGATCTGTACCTGGTCGGATGCCGACGGATATTCGGTCCCTGTCACTATCTATCGTTCTAGCCCCATCAAGCTATTCCGCACCCCGAAGGAATGCCGCTCGTTCTTCCAGGGACTTGCCCTTGCAATCCAGCAGGGGTAAGATCGGGCGTCCACGCTCACCTACATCGATAGGAGACGCCATGGCGACCCGCACTACTCCCTCAAAACCCCGTGCATCTCTCGAGCGAAGCATTGAACGGATGCGGAAGCAGCTTGCCGAATTCGCCCCGTTCTTGGGCAGGGGCAAGCCGACACGCAGTCTTGAAGAATTCGACATGGAAACCGAACGGCTGATCGAAGAGCTGCTCGGACAAGCGTCTGACTTGCTGCACGCGTATGAGTATGCTGAGGTAGGGGAGGCGGCGGGATTAGTCAACATGACGGAAGAGGCGCCGGAAGACACCGGCATAGATAGTCAGCGGCAAAGCTTGTTGCAGCGTGGTCGAGTGTTGGAGAGCTGCGTGTCAGAATTGGAAGCACGCCGGTCTGTCGAACCGAAGAATGCCAGGATCAGGTCAATGCTCACCGGCCCGCCGATCGCCGAACACATGTCCACCGAGGTACGGAGCGTGTCGCAAGACGAGAGCCTGCGAGAGGCCGCGCAGCTGATGCAGCATTGGAAGTTGGGGTCTCTGTTCGTCACAAACAGCCAATCGTACGTCGGGGTCATCACCGATTCGGCCTTGACCCGCGATGTGGTAGCCAAGGGCCTAGATCCCAATACAACCCGTGTCAAAACCTGCATGCGCACGCCCGTGGTGACCATCGAAGCTGATCGGCCGATTATCGACGCCGTGCGCATGATGAAGGAACAGGCCACACGGCATCTGGCCGTGACACAAGATGGGGCCATCATTGGAGTGTTTTCTGTGAGCAACGTTCTCCGATACTACTCCGGGGCTGTCTAACGATACATCGCTCGTCGTTCGTAACACGTGAAGCGCAATGATTTGGCAAAATCCGAGAGCTGCTTTATAGAGGACGTTTCTTGTTTGTGCCAGAGACAGTGAATCATACGCTCCTAGTCAGAACGGGAGGTGCGTGATGGGTCCAACCAAGGCGGTCGTGAAGGAGAACAAGCTCTATGAGGTGATGGGGGGGAAACTGATTAAGGATGGGTTTGCCAACCGGCAGGAACTTGACGACTACGTGAACCATCATTATGTGACGTTGCCGGTGCTCGACAACGCGGGGAATCCGTGGCTGCTTGATGGGAAGCCGGTGTATTGTCTCCGTGGCGCTCGCTACGAAACTGTAAATGATGAGAGGGTCCACCTTGCACGTTGCCCGGATTGCGGTGGCATGGGTATCAGATCAGATGAATTTACAGTCGAATCAGATTGCATCCATTGTACGGCCTGTGGGCATGAATTTGACGCACGATTGGAAATGATGGAGACGTGAGGGGAGACCTGGTCTATCCCCCTGCTCGGAGACCGCGCACGATCAGAATGTGCTCAATCGATGCGCGCAATAGAGGATAGATCCAGACCTCCCTTTTGGAACAGAGAAGCGTGCCAGTGGGTGGACGGGTAAAAAATGTCTCTGTAAAGCAGGCATCCTCTTCCAATCGTCATAGGCAGGACATTTTTGGTCCACATGACGGCTTGTGCATTGTATTGTATGATTGTAAGCCCTAACCTCGACCGTAGGCCCTGCGACTCTGTTTCAATTGTTGTGTCGCTCGATGCGGCGCATTCAATGATTGCGCTGCCTGTCGAAGCCCCGGTGTTTCATGTCGGAGGCAACCCTGGTGTCACTGGGACGGATAGTGCGCCAAGAGGGCGGCCTGTACATGAAGAATGGGGTTATTCCGAGCGCGCGTGGTACTTGGAGAAGCGTCAAGGCTTTACCGGGGTGCTCCGTGCCCTCTTGTGGCCAACGGAGGGTGTCGTCGAAGTCGGGTTTCATGAATCGATATGGGCTGAGCGGACACAAAAGCCTCCAGTTGAAGCTTTTAGGTTTCAGATCAGTGAAGTTGGATATCGGAGCTTACGGTCCTACCTCCGTGCGACGATCGCATCGGAAGAGCCGGTGGGTGTTGTCGGCAACAGTCGGTTTTGCATCGCCCGGTCGTCGTATCATCTGTTCCACCATTGCCATCACTATACGGCGAAGGGTTTGCGTGAGGCAGGATTGCCTATTTCGATGCGTGTAGCCTTGACTCGCAAT